>JBPYFG010000405.1:0-4118 GCA_051986365.1 Xanthobacteraceae bacterium | reverse complement strand
GGCGACCGGTTCGCCGCTCTATGTCGTGCGCCTCGATGCGGCGTCGCGCCGGGTCGTGGTCGGCCCGCGCGAAGCATTGCGGACCAGTCGCATTCGCTTGCGCGACGTGAACTGGCTCGGCGATCGCGCGATCGATGAAGCGGTCAGCGGTCATCGCGAAATCTACGTCAAGGTCCGCTCGACGCGCCCGCCACAAGCCGCCTGGCTGCACAAACGCGCCGATGGTTTTGAAGTCGAGCTGATCGGCGGTGAAGACGGCGTCTCCCCCGGGCAGGCCTGCGTCTTCTACGAGGCGGCCGAGGGCCAGGCGCGCGTGCTCGGCGGCGGCGTCATCGCCGGCACCGTGCCATTGGCGCGCGCGACCGGCGCCGCCGAGGCGGCGTTCGCCGCCGCCCGATAATACCCGTATGATCGCTTCGCAAAACTGCCGCTGCGCCGGTCAAGGTGACGGCGGCGGCCTCCGCATGAGCCGCTGACATCGAGCAATGGCTGATCAGCTCGACAAAGCGGTCATCGCCAAGGCCTATGCGCGCTGGGCGCCGATCTATGATTTGGTCTTCGGCGCGGTATTCGAACGCGGCCGCAAGGCGGCGGTTGCCGCGGCCGAGCGGATCGGCGGGCGCATCCTGGAAGTCGGAGTCGGCACTGGCTTGTCCTTGCCGGACTATTCCTCGACAAACCGGCTTGTTGGGGTGGACCTTTCGGCGCCGATGCTGCGCAAGGCCAAGGCCCGCGTCGCCGAGCGTCAGCTCGGCAATGTCAACGGGCTCGCCGTGATGGACGCGCAGCATCTCGCATTTGCCGAAGCGGCCTTCGATGTGGTGGTGGCGCAATATGTGATCACGGCGGTGCCCGATCCGGAGGCGACGCTCGATGAATTTGTTCGCGTCATCAGGCCGGGCGGCGAGATCGTCCTGGTCAATCATCTTGGCGCCGAGCGCGGCCTGCGTGCAATTGGCGAAAAATGCTTCGCGCCGGTGGCGCGCCGGCTCGGCTGGCACCCGGAATTCGGCTGGCAGCGGCTGACGCGCTGGGCGGCGCGTCATGGCGGCGTCGAACTCATCGAGCGGCGCGCGATGCCGCCGCTTGGTCATTTCTCTTTGATCCGGTTCGCGCGCAAGGCCAGCGCTTAGAGCAAAGGATTCAACCTAAATCCCATTTCGCTTTAACCGCGGCGCTCGGCTTCCCAATGTCCGGAGCATGCCGACGTCGAGGAGCGACCGCTCCAGGAGCCTCGACCGTAATTGCCCGAGCGCTGGCCGTAACCGGTCGCCGATTGTCCGCCGGCGCTGACGCCGACCCGCACCCGACCGGCGCCATCGACACCGCCGGATACGCTGAATGAAGCATCCTCGTAAGAGACCCGGCCATCGGCGATCCGCAGCGCATAGCGGTAGGCGCGATCGCAGGTGCCGCTGGCAGTAACAATGAGCACGCTCCAGGCGCCGTCGAACGGCGTTCGCGCCGTCGCGACCGGTGAGCCGAACAAACATATCGTCAGGAAAAGTGCCGAAAATCCCGCGAGAATGAGGCTGCGCTTCATTCAGATCTCCCGTTATCGGCTTGCGCCCAAGGGGCGCCGGACACGCCACCTTGCCGGAAATGTAAGCGTTCCGGGCCGAATGCCAAGGCGCGCTTTGATCTGCCCGGTCAGCCTGTCAGCGCCGGCTCGTCGGCGACGGCTCGGCCGCTTTGCAGGCGCAGCATGCGGTCGCAGGAGGCGAGGCTCTGATCGCGATGCGCGATCATCACAATGGTCGGGCGCGGTTTGAGATCGAGCATGGCCTTGATGATTTTGCGTTCTGTCGGAACGTCGATCGCGCTCGTTGCTTCGTCGAGCACGAACAGCAAGGGCCGCCGAAGCACGGCGCGGGCAAGACACAACCGTTGGCGTTCGCCGCCGGAAATCAGCGTGCCGCGTTCGCCCAGCACAGTGTCCAGCCCGGCTGTTAAGCCAGCCACGAAATCGTCGACGCCGGCGATGACGAGCGCGTCCCGGATCTGGGACTCGCTGGCCCGTGGATTGGCCCACAACAAATTGCGCCGGATGGTGTCGCGCAACAAATACGGGTCTTGGACGACATAGCTGATCTGGTCCCGCCATTTGATCGCCGCTGCGCCGCGGAGCGCTACGCCGCCGACTGCAATCTCGCCGGAATCGGGTTCAATCAGCCCGATCAAGAGGTCGGCGAACGTCGTCTTGCCTGCGCCGGTCGGCCCGCTCACGCCGAGGAACGTCCCCGGCGGGATAGTCAGATTGAGGCGCTCGATCCCCGCGCCGGCTCGGCTCGATCGGTCGTAGTGGAAACTGACGTCGCGAAACACTATGGTGCCCGACACAATCGCGGGTGCCGGCCGCGTGTCGATTGCGTCTTGAACGGCGAGATCATGTTCCAGTTGAAGAAACTCCGCGTGCGCAGGAACGGTGCCGGCGAAGCTGCAACATCTGGCTCATCTGCATCGCTGGTACGGAGATGCGGGAAAAAATGAAAAGCATTGTGAGGATTACGGCGGCCTGAACGTCAAGCAGCACCAGGCCGACAAAGGCAATCACCGCGCCGACTAGACCGGCGATGACGCTGGCCGCAACCCGATTGCGGTTCTCCTCGCCGATATAGGCGAGCTGCTCACGCTTGAGCCGGTCGAGACTGTCAGTAAATTCGGCGACGAAATTGGCCTGACGGTTTTGTCCGGCGGCGAGCTTCAGCCCGCCGAGGAATTGCGAGGTCTCATGCATCAGCGCGATGCCCATGCGGCTTAGCTTCGCTCCGAAGTCGTGCGCCCGTTGCAGCATGATAAAGCCCACGGCCGCACCGATCGCGATCAGAGTCAGTGCCACCGCCGTCAAAAGCGGCGCCAGCACGAAGGCAATGATGATCTGCGCCCCGATGACGACCAGCGCTGCCGCGAACTGCACCATATAGTGCGTCGCCGTGCCGATACGGTGAATGTCGCCGCTCATCAGTGAGTGACGCGCGCATGCTGCAAGCGCGACACCACCGGCCACGGCGCGGCGGCGAGCCGTCTGGCGAGGCGGGCACGGACCGCGTGGACAAAGCCCATTTCGATCTGCGCCAGCATGATGTTGCGGCGGGCGAGGATAATCGTGCGAATGACCAAAAGCGCGGCAAATAGGCCGAGCAACAGCGTCAGGCGCGCCGTGCGCGTCTGCGCGCCGGCAATTTCGAACGCCTGCGCGGCGAGCCGGTGGAGTCCAACCGGCGCCGACATCCGACGCGGTGACGATCGATAATAACGGCACCAGAAGCAGGAGACCGACGCCTTCGAAGGCCGCCGCCAGAACGGCGAGTGCCGCCGCAAAGATCCCGCTCAGGCCGGCAAATGTCGCGAAATCGTGCACAAACGCCATCGCCTGCCGCATCAGGCCGGATATCGCCGAACTGGACTCCATCACCTCGGGCTTATTCATCGGCTGATCACTGTTGCATCGAGTGGACGGGTAGCATCGAGAGACCGCCCCTACGACCCTCCCCCGCGCGTCCAAATCCTGCCGTTGCGGCAAGACCCCTTTAAACTCAGTAGCATAAACCCCGGGCCGCGGCCGAAGGCAAACCGTTTCACGACACCCGGGAATCCCGCTTGGAAAGCGGGCGTCGCTGGCATAAATGTGCGTCCTGCGAACATGGGAAATGGCCTTACCGGCTGGCAAAGCATGATCGGGGCGCGGCCGGCAAATCGCCGTGCGCAGTGGTGTGCGAGTTGGCGGAGTAGCTCAGTTGGTTAGAGCAGCGGAATCATAATCCGTGTGTCGGCGGTTCGAATCCGTCCTCCGCTACCAAAAATTTCTTCGCCAAATCAATCAGCTGATCAGAACAAGCTGGCAACACGAGGGGCAAAATCGTGTTGCATGCGTTGTCAGGAAAAACCAAGCGTTTTCAAAGGTTGTCATCCGTTGTCAGAAATTACATGCAACGCCGATGCAACGTGAGTTCGCCTATTGTTCGACGAGCTTCGCCGTGATCGCCGCCATGGCCGTCGTGTCGGTTTCGCCCGCCTCGAACAGATAGCCGTAGCGATCGAAGGTTTGCGTGATCGAAGAGTGCCCCATGAGCGCCTGAATGCGTTTTGGGCCGAAGCCTTGTTCGATCCACAGCGCA
>JBPYFG010000404.1:0-2071 GCA_051986365.1 Xanthobacteraceae bacterium | reverse complement strand
TATTGGGAACCGGGTCCACCCGGTAGGCCTTGGCGCGATAGATTTCGCACGCCGTCAAACGATCGGTCCAAACCACGGTCCAGGTCGCCGTTGAGGATTCACCAGCCACTGCGGCCGCGGCCTCGATCGGATCCACCCCGGGCTGTGGGGTGACGCGAAACATTGCGAGGATGTCCGTGTCTTTGACTTGGTAGTCGGGCTCCCAATAGCCCATCGTGGCGTACGGAATGACGCCGGGCTTGTAACGCCGTTTGGTATCTGGGATTTTCGTGAGATTTGAGCTCTCGGCCATTCTGGTCTTCCTCCGTCCCAATGATGCTAATCGGGCTAGCATATTAAGTAAATTTGAATTATTTTAGCATGACATTCAGAAAAGATGAATTAGCGCCAGAATGCGAAACGTCACCATCAAGCAACTCCGGCTGCTTCGCGCGGCGGCGCATGGTGGCAGTTTGGCCACCGCGGCCGACGAGTGTCACGTCACGCCATCCGCCGTCACCATGCAGATGCAGCAACTTGAGGCGGTCGTCGGGCTGCCGCTCATCGAGCGACACGGTCGGCGTTTCACGCTGACGGCAGCCGGCCGCGAGGTATTTGAAGCAGCGGAACGAATCGAAGCGGTCCTCGCTGACTGCACTGCCGGTCTCGCAGCTCTCAAGACACTGGCCAGCGGACGTGTCACCGTGGGCGTGGTTTCGACGGCGAAGTATTTCGCTCCACAAATGCTCGCGGCGTTCGCGCGGGCTCATCCCGGCGTCGACATGGAACTTATCATCGGCAATCGTGAGGACACGATTGCCGCAGTCCAGAGCGGAAGATTTGATGTGGCAATCATGGGGCGTCCTCCCGAAGGCGTTCGGGTCGAAAGCGCTCTCATTGGCGACCATCCCACGGTCATCATCGCCCCGCCGGATCATCCTCTGGCCAAGCAGCGTTCTATTTCGCCGCGAGAGATCGCCAAGCAAACCATTCTGATGCGCGAAGACGGCTCCGGGACGCGCCTGTTGGCGGAAAAGTTTCTTGCCGAACATGGCATCGAGCCGCGCATCGGAATGGAGATAGGGTCAAATGAAACGATCAAGCAGGCAGTGATGGCGGGCCTGGGAATCGCGTTTATTTCAGCACACACGATCGCGGCGGAGATTGGCGATGGCCGGCTGGCAATTCTCGACGTCGTGGGTCTGCCGGAGATCCGGCAGTGGTTCGTGGTGCGTCCTGCCGCGAAACGGATGATGCCGGCGGCCCGCAGTTTGCGTGATTTTCTCGTCGCTGAAGGGCGGCGCTTTTTGCCGACTGTTAAACAACACCGGCAGGTGGCCAAGCGGCCTGGTCGGCGCGGCGGCCGTTTTGCCAACAAGCCGAGATGACAATACGCCAACGAAATGAAAACACCATGGGACATCGCCCGGGGTGTTTTGAATCAAGCACAACAGCCCCGCGCGCGGCGTGGATATAGTGCGATCAGGACACTGATCCCCGGCCCGTCGGACCGTCCACAGATGTCCGCTAATGACCCAACTGAGACATGAGCGGGTCGTTTTTGCTGCGATGCTTGACGCAGTACTCGCTCGAAGATTGTGTTAGACTTTAACAGGCGCGGTTCTCGGCCGCGCAGCCGAAAAGCGGACGCTAACCATGGAGGCACCGTAACGCATGCCGCTCAGCGAGTACGGTACCAAAGAAGCTCTGCTGGCTGCCACCGATTGGTGTGGCATTGGAACTTCCCGGCAGCACCGCGGCTCGTGAAGGGATTGCACGACCAGCGCCTGCAGCGAATAGCCATATGCGAAAGAAGTTTTTTTCAAGCTTTTTTGCCACGGCCGCGAGCATCGAGAGCCATGACCGCTGAGCCGCGTGAAGAAGCGGCGCCACAGTGGCCGGCGCCGCGCAATCGCTCATGGCGAAGCCTGTTGCTGCCGGCGCTCTTCGCCTTTGCGGTGCTTATCGGGCTCGGCACTTGGCAGGTCGAGCGCAAAGCCTGGAAAGAAGCGCTGATCGCCTCATTGACGGAACACCTCGCGGCGGCGCCGCAGGCGCTGCCGTCCGCTCGGGATTGGGCCAAGCTCGACCG
>JBPYFG010000403.1:0-27567 GCA_051986365.1 Xanthobacteraceae bacterium | reverse complement strand
CCCACAGCGAAGCACTGGCTCTGGCGAAACAGAAGCGGCCCGGATTAATCCTCGCCGATATTCAGCTCGCCGACGGCAGTTCGGGATTGGATGCGGTGAACGAACTCCTTGGCTCGTTTGAAGTCCCGGTGATCTTCATCACTGCTTATCCGGAACGTTTCCTGACCGGACAACGGCCCGAGCCGGCTTTCCTGATTGCAAAACCGTTCCAGGTCGCCGTGGTCTCGGCCGTCGTCAGCCAGGCGCTGTTTTTCGGCCGTAAGGCGCGCCAGCGCGAGCGCAAGCCGAGCGAGCGCCAAGCGACTCTCTAGTCGACGCAGTGTGAGGCCGTGGAACGCCGTAGCCCTGTGACGCTGTCGATGTAATTTCTCCGATCCTGTCGGGCGTGTGCGCCGCAGCGCATAAGCACATCAGATTTGCCGCATCGCTCGGCTTGGTGGCTCTATCGCTCGCTTTAAACAACAACAAAAAAGTTAGGGCGCAGCCGATCGGCATATCGACTGCGCCCAACGTTGAACGGCCAAGCACGGGGGGAGGGGGAAAGGATGGCCGTTCGCCATGACAAGTGCCGCGCCCCATCTTTGTTCCTACCCTCACAACGTGTCGCAAGGACCGCAAATGCGGTTTGGCGGTCGAATCCGGCCCCAGATCACGACCCGGTGAGCGGCGGCCGGCCATGGAACCCGACGGGCCTTTGGGCGTTAACTCCGCGGTGTTGTGGTCAGCTCGGGGGATTTTCGTGTGCATGATCGATCGCAGGGGTGGTCGCATCAGCGCTGCGGAGCAATCCGATGGCCAAGCTGTTCGTTCGCATCGCAGGCGCGTTGGGAATAACTGCGCTTGCCCTGTTCTTTGTCGGGCTCATCCCGTTCTTCGCCGATCCAACCGCTGGCGCCGGCATCGCCGCTAGGGCGCCAAGCTTCTCCGTCAATCGGCAATTCAAGGGCGACCGGCTCCCGCTCTCCAGTGTTCCGACCGTCGCGCGACCTGGTTTGAGCACGCAGGAACAATCGTCGAAGCCGCAGAAGATTCCAGTCGGATGCGAGGGGTCATTTTCGCCGATCTCATCGCCACGATTGGCGCACATCGTGGGACGCTGCATGACGTGATCGAAACACGTCGATCTATTTGTGGCCCCATGTGATCGCGGCGCTGACGCCGCGGCTTGCGACGCTTTTTTCATCGGCTCGGATTTTCGACAAATAAAATTAGAATGCAATCGACGCGGCGCATGCTGTGCCGCGTTATTTGTTTGTTCTGTTTCTCTTTCCAGCTGTCATCTTCGATCGTTTGTTTGATATCGGAATGGAACTTTAAGTTCCCTTCGATGGTTATTATCGGCAGAACGGCATTTCAGCACGGGAGGTGTGTCGTGTTAGCAATTAGCCGCGCACGCCTTTGCCGCGCGATCGCAACGCTTGCGATTGTCGCGGTCTCCGCCGGTCCCGTTTTTGCGCAGGCGCTTTCGTTCGCGCCAGCATTTCGCTTCGATCAGCCCTTGTCGCAATACGCGCCGCAACAGCAGGACGATGAGGCCGGAACGGAGCAGTTGCCGGCGCAGTTTCGGCGCCAAATGGTGACCTATCCGACCAACGAGCCGCCCGGCACCATCATCATCGATACTGGGCATACTTTTCTTTATTTGACGCTCGGTCACGGCATGGCGATGCGCTATGGCATCGGCGTCGGACGCCAGGGCTTCACCTGGTCCGGTGTTGAAACGATCGCGCGTAAGTCCGAATGGCCAGACTGGATTCCTCCGGCGCAAATGGTGGCGCGTCAGCCGTATTTGCCGCGCTGGGTCGGCGGCGGCCCCGGAAATCCGTTGGGCGCGCGGGCGCTTTATCTCGGCAATACCGAATATCGCATCCACGGCACCAACGATCCGAGTTCGATCGGCAAGCGCGTTTCGAGCGGATGCATCAGGTTGCAGAACGCCGACATCATTGATCTTTACAATCGCGTCGGGATCGGAACAAAAGTGGTCGTGTTGGCAAGTGACCCGCGCCTCGTGTCGCTCGACGACGGCAAGCGCGATGTGATGCAAGACGCGCCGACCGGCGCCGGGATGTCGGCACAAATGCCAGCGCGGCCAGCCGCGCAACCGCGCGAGCTTATTTCCAGCAGAACCGGACCCGCCGGCCTCTATTGATCGGCAAGACCCGGCACACCAGATCGCCACCGCCGAGGGCCGCGCATAACGGGCGACGATGAACAAGCGCGACCCCTTTTCAAGGACGCCGCAAGTAACGATCTATTTGCCGAGGTGCCGGAAGTGAGACGTTAACGGCATGGATAGGCCTGAAGTCATCAAGCAGCCGAAATTCGGTTCGGAACATCGGCTGGCGCAGGATCAGGCGACAGAACTATTTCCGGACTTTACGACTGTCCACGAGGCGTTGGAGGCCGCGCAGCTCGGCGTCTGGTCATGGGATCTCGCGACCAACGCGGTGAACTGGTCCAGCAATCTTGCGGCGCTGCATGGCTTGCCGCCGGGCGGTTTCGACGGCAGCTATGCCGGCTTCCTCAAGGTCATCAATGAAGAGGATCGCGGCGCGGTCAACGCCGCTCTGCAAGAAGCGGTGCGAAAACGAGGCGCCTTTCGCGCACGTTATCGCGTCGCGCATAGCGCGAACTCCGACGAACGCTGGCTCGCAACGAGCGGCGCCGTTTTCGTCGAGGGTGGCGCTGCCAGACGCATCCTTGGTTTGTGTTACGACGTGACCGAGCGGGCCAATCTCGAAACCGAGTTGCGCAGCAGGATTAAGCAACAAGAAGCCCTGGCGCAGCTTGGCGAGCGGGCATTGGTGGAACCGGATCTGGAGCGGCTCTTAAATGACGCGGTCAGCACGATTGCGCTGACGCTAAATGTCGATTTCGTCAAGATCCTGGAATTGCTGCCGGGCGATACCGAGCTCTTGCTGCGAAGCGGGTATGGTTGGAAATCCGATCTGGTCGGTTCGATCCTGACCACCGGCGCAGCGAACAGTTTTGCGCGCGTCACCCTGGACTCGGCGGCTCCAATTGTCGTTGACGATTTCGACGCCGAGACAAGATTCGAGATGCCGAGCTATTTGAAGGATCACAGCTGCAAGAGCGGCGTGACCGTAAGCATTGCCGGCCCCGACGGCCGGGCCTATGGCATTCTCGGCGTCTGCACCGCCAAAAAAAGAAAATTTCATCCGCAGGACATTTCGTTTTTGGCCGCGATCGGCAATCTTTTGGCCGGCGCGATTCAGCGCCGCCAGCTCGAACAGCGCCACGAATTGATGATTCGCGACATGCGGCATCGCTCCGGCAATCTGTTCTCGCAGCTCTTGGCATTATTCTCGCAGACGGCGCGGACTTCGAAGGGCATTCCCGACCTCTCCAGCAAGTATCAAGCCCGTGTCTTGGCGATGGCGAATGCCCACCGGCTGATCACCGAGGGTGGTTGGAAATCGATCCCGATCATGGAGCTGCTTTACGTCTTGTTGGGGCCTTATATCGATCGGGTATTGTTCGACGGCCCGAACTTCGATCTCGAGCCTGATCCGGTTTTCCATCTGAGCGCCGCGCTGCATGAGCTTGCCGGCAACGCCATCAAGCACGGCAGCCTGTCGCGGCCGAAGGGCCAGCTCGAGCTGCGCTGGTCGGTGAGCCGCGCGCAGCGCGGCATGACGCTCTCTCTCGATTGGATCGAGAAAAATGGCCCGCCGGCGCGTCGCCCGCGCAAGCTCGGCTTCGGCATGCGGCTCATCGATCTCGTTATCCGGCGCCAGCTCAATGGCGAAGTCGTCTACTCATATTCGCGCAAGGGCCTGAGCGTGAAGCTTGCCGTGCCGCTGACGCATGAACGCTGGCCGGGCCGCAGCGCTCAATCGTTGCCCACCGCCCCATCGCTGCGCTGAAAAAGTCTCGGCCTTCGGCGGCCCGCAACCTCTTCCGTTGCCGCGGCAAATCGCTACAGTGCCGCCGGATCAAAACCGGGATGGCACAGTCGTGAAAGAACAGGTGGTCAGTTTCCAGTCCGCAGGCTTGCGCCTGCATGGCGTGCTCGGCATGCCGGAGGACCTGGGCGCGTCGGAACGGCGTGCGGCATTCCTGGTATTGCACGGCTTCGGCTCCAACTCCGAAAGCTCAAACGTGCTGGCGCCGACGCGCGTGCTCAACCAATTCGGCTATGTCACGCTGCGCTTCGACATGCGCGGCTGCGGCAAAAGCGAGGGAGAATTCGGCCGCGTCATCTGCCTGGAACAGGTCGAAGACCTCGGCAATGCGCTCGACTTTCTCGCTTCCCATCCGGCGGTTGAGCCGGACCGCATCGGCGCGATCGGTTCGAGCTTCGGCGGCGCCGTCGCCGTTTATGCCGGCGGCATCAATCCGCGCCTTGCCGCGGTGATTTCGAACGGCGGCTGGGGCCACGGCGAACGCAAATTTCGCGGCCAGCACCGCACGCCGGAAGCCTGGGTCAAGTTCACCAAAATGCTGGAAGAGGGCCGCACCCATCGCACGCAGACCGGCAAATCGCTGATGGTACCCCGCTACGATATCGTGCCAATCCCGGACCACGTGCGGCAAAATCTGGAACGGCAAAAGGTCGGCATGTTGGCGCCGAATTCGGTCGAGATGTTTCCGGCCGAGACGGCGCAGAGCATGTTCGATTTTCGCGCCGAAGAGGTGGTCGCCAAGATCGCACCGCGCCCCTTGCTCTTGATCCATGCCGCCAATGATTCGGTGACTCCGACCGAGCAGTCGATCGAAATGTTCAAGCGCGCCGGCCAACCGGCTGAGCTACATTTGTTCAGCGGGCTCGACCATTTTCTGTTTGCCGAGAATTCGGCGCGTGTGTGGACGCTGCTGCGCAACTGGCTCGACGCCTATTTCCCGACGCGGGGCAAAGCATGAGTGCGCCCGCCAAGCTGGTCGGCCATGACGAGCTCGGCCGTTTCATCGCGGACATTCTCGTCAAGCATGGCGCCAACGCCCACGACGCCACGATCGTGGCGCAGGGACTGGTCTGGGCCAATCTGCGCGGGGGCGACGGCCATGGCGTGTCACGGCTGCCGCGCTATGTGAAGCTTCTGGCCAGCGGTGAGATCGATGTCAAAGCGCAGCCGCGGCCTGTGCATGATCGCGGCGCGACTTTGATGATCGATGGCGGGCACGGCTTCGGTCCCGTCGCCGTGATGGAGGGGGCCGCGCGCGCGGTCGAGCGGGCGAAACAGATCGGGGTCTGCTTCGCGCTCATTCGCCACACAACCCATACCGGCGCGATCGGACGTTACGCGCAATGGATCGCCGGGCGTGGCTGTGCCGCGCTGCTCATGGGCGCCGGGCCTACTTTGATGGCCTATCACGGCGCGCGGGTTGCCAGCATGGCGACGAGTCCGATTGCCATTGCGGTGCCGAGCAGCAAAGGTCTTATCGCTCTCGACATGTCGGCCAGCACGATCTCAAACGGCAAGATCTTGCAGGCGCGCGCCACCGGCGCGGCGCTACCGGAAGGTACCGTGCTCACTGCCGCCGGCGAGCCGACGACCGATGCCAAACAAGCCGAGATCCTGCTGCCGCTTGGCGGTCCTAAGGGTTCGGGATTGGCGTTCATGTTCGAAATGCTGGCCAGCGTGCTTGCGGCAGCACCGATCCAGGCGCCGGCGCTCGGCCCGCAAAAAGGCACGCCGCACACCGCCAATACCGCGATGGTCGTGATCGATATCGAAACGTTTCGGCCGCTGGTCGACTTTCAGACCGACGCCGACGCGCTTGCCGCGATCATCAAGGCGCTGCCCCGCCGGGCCGGATTCGATGAAATTTTATTACCCGGTGAGCGCGGCAGCCGCACTGAAGCGGCGCGCCGCAAGACCGGCATCCCGATTCCGGCAAAGCTGTGGGACGAATTGGCAGCGATGGCAAAAGCAGACGGTGTGAGGATGCCAGAGATCGGAGGCAGTTCGTGAATGCCCGCTTGCAGGCGGCGGCAAATGTGGCCGCGGCACAACCGCCGTTTCGCGCCGAGCATATCGGCAGCTTGCTGCGTCCGGCCAAATTGCTGCGCGAACGCGCCCGCTTTGCCAAGGGCGAGATCGCCGCCGCCGCGCTCGCCGCCGCCGAAGATGACGCCATTGCCGACGCGATTCGGCTGCAAGAGCAATTGGGCTTCAAATTTGTCACTGATGGCGAATTTCGTCGTCGCTCCTATCACAGCTTTTTCTACGGCGGGCTTGGGCAATTGCGCATCGACACGATCGGCGGCGCCGATGCTGTTGGCGCGGACGGGGACGGCGGACGCGGCGCACAGCCGGTCGCGATAATCGGCAGCCGCGTGCAATGGACTCATCCGATCAACACGGCCGACGCGGCCTTCCTCAAAATTCGCTCAAATCGCTGGCCGAAGATCACGATTCCAGGGCCCTGTGCGCTGCACTTCCGCGGCGGCGATGCCGCGATAACGGCAAGCGCATACCAGGACGTGGATCAGTTCTGGTCCGATACGATCAACGCCTTCACATGTGAGCTTCGCGCCCTTGCGGCGGCGGGTTGCCGTTACGTCCAGATCGACGAAACCGCTTTCGCCAAATTCGGTGACCCCCAGGTACAGAGCGCGCTCGCCGCGCGCGGCGATGATTGGAGCGCGCTGATCGACAAATATATCGCGGTGACTAACCGCCTGCTCGCCGCCGCGCCCAAGGACATGTACATCGGCATGCACCTTTGCCGCGGCAATCGCGGCGGCCACTGGCACGCCGAAGGCAGCTACGAAGAGGTTGCGGAACGGCTGTTCAATGCTTTGGCCATCCAATTTTATTTCCTCGAATACGACACGCCCCGCGCTGGCAGCTTCACCCCGCTGCGCTTCATGCCGAAGCACAAATCGGTGGTGCTCGGGCTTGTCTCCACCAAGATACCGGAGCTCGAGGACAAGGCTGCTCTCAAACGCCGCCTCGACGAGGCGACCAAGTTCGTGGCGCTGGATCGGCTCGCGGTCAGTCCGCAATGCGGCTTTGCCAGCCTCGACACCGGCAATCCGCTGACAGTCGAGGCGCAAAGGCGCAAGCTCGAACTGGTCTGCGATCTGGCGTGCGATATTTGGGGCGACACATAGGGACCTGCGACCGATGGCATCAATAATCACTCGTATTTCTGCTGTCGCAGCGATTGCTTTGGCGCTCTTTACATCGACAGCATCGGCGGAAGACGCTTATCCAACTCATCCGGTCCGCGTCATCGCGGCTTCGGCCGCCGGTGGCAATCCCGACGTGCTGGCGCGAATTCTTTCCGCCCGTTTGAGCGAAATCTTCAGCAATCCGTTTGTGGTTGAAGACGTGCCGGGCGTCGGCGGGGTGATTGCGGCCAAGCAGACGGCGGCGGCGCGGCCGGACGGCTACACGCTAGGTCTAAACGATTCCGGCTCGCTCGGCATCAGCATCGCGATGAATCCCGACGCCAATTACACGCTGAAGGATTTCACGCCGATCACCGCTCTGGCGCGGCTGCCGACCATTTTGGTGATCAGACCCGACGTGCCCCCCAAAACGCTTGGCGAATTTGTGGCACTCGCCAAATCCAAGCCTGGGGCGATGAGCTTCGGCTCCGCGGGCACCGGCTCGATCCATCAGATGACGATGATCATCTTCGAAAAAGCCGCCGGCATTACACTCCTTCACGTGCCCTATCGCGGCGGCACCGGTCTCGTCAACGCGCTCTTGACCGGCGAGGTCGACGCCGGCTGGTCCGGAATTCCCAACGTCGTTTCGTTGATCAAGACCGGCAAGCTGCGCGCGCTCTGCATCAGCGTCTTGCAGCGCGACGAGTCGCTGCCGGAGGTGCCGACCTGCGATGAGCTTGGCTATAAGGGTTTCGACGTCGCAACTGTGCTGGGGCTGCAGTCCTCGGCCGGTGTACCGCCGACAATTGTCGCCAAGCTGCAGTCCGCGGTCGCAAAGATCTTGCGCGAGCCCGAGATCGCGGCCCGCTTGAAGACGCTCGGTATCCATTTGGCCGAAAATGGCACCGCCGCCTACACCAAATTCATGCAAGACGACCTCGACCGCTACACCAAAGTGGTCGAGGAATTCCATATGCAGATAAAGCCATAACGCGACGGCAGCCGGTCGATAAGAGTAAGAGCTAAACGTCTGCCAACTTGAGCCCGATCAGCCGCTCCAGCGCGGCGTGATCGACAAGAAGCTCTGCCGACGCGCCGCGATGCACGATGCGGCCGCGTTCGAGTACGATCACGCTCTCGGTCAGCGGCAGCGCGATCTCGACATGCTGCTCGACGAGGACAAAAGCATTGACGCGTTCCGCGATCATTCGCCGGATTGCCGCCGTCAGCTCTTCGACCACAATCGGCGCCAGGCCCTCGAACGGCTCATCGAGTAAAAGGAGGTTTGGATTGGTCATCAGCGCGCGCGCGATCGCCAGCATCTGCTGCTCGCCGCCGGACAATTGATTGCCCAGATTGCGGCGGCGTTCGGCAAGCCGCGGAAACAGTTCATAAACGCGCGGCAGCGACCATGGGCCGTTGCGGGCGGCGACGGTGAGATTTTCCTCGACCGTCAGTGTCGAAAAGATCTCGCGCTCCTGGGCCACCCAGCCGATACCGGCGCGCGCCCGGCGGTGCGGCGAGTCATGAGTGATGTCGGCGCCACGCCAGAGGATGCGGCCGCGGCTCACCCGCGTATAGCCCATGATCGTGAGCAAGAGCGTCGATTTGCCAACGCCGTTGCGGCCGAGCACGGCGAGGCCGCCTTGCGATGCGAGATCGAACGACACGCCGTCGAGCACGACGGCAGAGCCGTAGCCAGCGCGCACATTTTCGATCGCCAGTAGCGGCTCAGCCATGGTGGTACTGATCTTTGAGCATGACCTTGTCCGAAAACCGGTATCCACTTTTCGGGGTCATGCTCTATGTGCCTTGCCCAGATAAACGGCGCGCACCTGCGCATCGGATGCAATCTCGGCCGGCGTGCCTTCGATCAAAATGCTGCCGCCGACCATCACGATGACCCTGCTGGCGAAACGAAACACGAGCTCCATGTCATGCTCGATGAACAGCACGGCGATGTCACGCGACAGTCCGGCGATGGCGGCGAACAGTTCTTTACTTTCCTCGCGCGGCACGCCGGCCGCGGGCTCGTCAAGTAGAAGAACCTTGGGCCGGCTCGCCAGGGCCAAAGCAATTTCGAGAAGTCGCTGCTGGCCATAGGCGAGTTCGCGCGCCGGGCGATGGCAGACCGCGCCCAACATCAGTGCGCCGAGAATCTGATGGGCTTCCTCGATTTCCTCGCGATAGGCGATTAGGCGGCGCCACCAGGTTTGCGCGACCCGCCGCCGCTCGCAGACCGCAAGCGTCACTGATTCGAGCGCGGTCAGATGCGGAAACAGCGAATTGATTTGATAGGTGCGGGCGAGGCCGCGCCGCACCCGCCGCTCGGGCGCAAGCGCCGTCACATCCTCCCCGCCAAGCAGGATCTGACCACCATCCGGACGCAGCATGCCGGTCATCAGATTGATCAGCGTGGTCTTGCCGGCGCCGTTCGGGCCGATCAGCGCGTGCCGCGCGCCGGCCGGCAGCGTGAGGTTGACGTCGGCGGCGACGACCAGTGAGCCAAATCGTTTGTCGACGCCGCGAGCGACCAGCGCGCTCTCAGTCACGATCGAGCCTTCGCGCGCCGCGCCAGCAGCGAAAGACCGCCAAGGAGCCCGTTCGGCAACACCACCACCACCCCGATCAACAGAAGCCCGATCCAAAAGTACCAGTATTGCGGATTAAGCCCAGAAAATTGATCGCGCGCGACCATGTACACCACAGCGCCTAAGAGCCCGCCATAAAGGCGGCCGGTGCCGCCGAGAATGAGCATGACCAGTACATCGGCCGAGCGCTGAAAGCCCAACACTTCGAGCGAGACGGTTTCGGTAGTTTGCGCCAGGATGGCGCCGGCCGCGCCCGCGATCATCGCCGCGATCGTATAGATCGTGCGGATATGCGAATGTGTCGCTGCGCCGATCGCGCGCATCCGCTGGTTATTGTCCCGGATGCCGCGCAACGCCAGCCCGAACGGCGAATGAATGAGCCGCCGGGCGCCGAGAAAGATCAAAAACAAACTGGCGAGCGCATAGCCATATGCGGTGTAGCCGTAGAGATCGAAACGGAATCTGCCGAGAATGGGCCAGGTATGGATACCTTGCAGGCCGTCGAAACCGCCGGTGAGCCAGCTTGCACTGTTGGCTGATTCCTGCAGCAACAGGCCGATGCCGAGCGTGATCATGATCAGCGGCAGATGACGAAACCGGGCGATGATGAAGCTCGTCACATAGCCGAACAAGCCGGCCGCCAAGGCCGCAATGACAAGGCCGGTGAGCGGCTCGCCCCAGCCCCATTTCGAAATCAGCCCCGCGGCGTAGGCGCCAGTGCCGAAATAAGCGGCGTGTCCGAGCGACACGATGCCGGCGAAGCCCAGAATAAGATCGAGCGACAGCACGAATAAAGCGGCGATGGCGACTTGGCTCGCCAGCAGGAGATAATCGGGCGCCAGGATAAAAGGCAAGAGAGTAGCGAGCCAAAAGGCGATTTCACCCCAATGCCAGCGCATCTGCGCCTGCAGATGATCGCGCGGCTCGGCGATCGTTGTGCTGGTCACGCTAGCGTCTCCCGAAAATCCCGGCGGGGCGGAGCATGATCAGCACCGTCATGACCAGATAAATCAGGATCGAGCCGATCGCCGGCACGTAATATTTGCCGGCGATATCGCTGACGCCGAGAAGCATCGCGGCGGCAAGCGAGCCGCCGATCGAGCCAAGGCCGCCGACCGAAACGACAATCAGGACATAGATCAGGTAAGTGAACGCAAAGGACGGATCGAGGCCGACCAGATCGATGGCGAGCGCGCCACCGAGCCCGGCAAGACCGCTGCCGAGCGCAAAAGTGACGGCGAACAGCGCATCGACATCGATGCCCAGCCCGCGCGCCATGCGCTGATTGTTGACCGCGGCGCGGACCTGTGCGCCGAAGCGTGTCATCTCCAGCGTGCCGACGAGCACGACCGTGATAATCAGGGCTATGCCGATGAGGAACAGCCGATAGATCGCGAAATTCAAGCCGGCAAAAGCAACCGAACCGCGCAAGAACGCCGGCAGCTGAACCGGCTGCTGGTCGGTGCCGTAGATGTAGGCCGCCGCCGCGATCGAGACGAATACAATGCCGATCGTCAACAGACACTGTTCGAGGTCGCTGGCATTATAAAAACGGCGAAAGAACGCTCGCTCCAGCACGACGCTTGCCGCGGCGGCAGCGACGAAGGCGGCCGGCAGCGTCGCAAAAAACGGCCAGCCGAGCCTGTTCATCAGCGTGACCGTGACATAACCGCCGAGCATCGCGAAGCTGCAATGCGCCAGGTTGACGAAATTCATCATGCCGAGCGTGACCGAAAGCCCGACCGAGAGCAGAAACAGTAGCATCCCGTAAGCGAGGCCATCGAACAGAACGCCGAAGACAGGAGGCATCGGACGCGGCCGCCGTCGCTCTGTTATTGCCGACTCACGACCCCGAACTCAAAATTCACTGCGTCATGTGGCCGGGATCTTTGACGTTCGGCACCTTGTCAATCTCGACATTGCGCAACTCGCCGCCGACCTTTTCAACCTTGAAAATGTGAACGTTTTGCACGACGTCGCGGGTTTGCGGATCAATCGACATCGGTCCGCGCGGGCTATCCCACGCCATGCCCTTGGCCGCCGCGATCAGCGCATCGCCGTCGGTCTTGCCGCCGGTCTTCTGCAGCGTCGCGTAGATGAGGTGCAAGCCGTCATAGCCGCCGACCGCGAAGAAATCAGGATTGCGATGGAATTCGTCGTTGTACGCTTTGACGAAGGTTTTATTCAGCGGCGTATCGAGATTGTAATCGTAGAACGCGACCGTGATGATTCCGAGCGCCGCATCGCCCATGCTTTTGAGCGCGGTCTCGGACGTGAGCGCGTCCTGCCCCAAAATCTTAGTCTTCGACGTGTCAATGCCGCGTTCCGCCAGCGCTTTGCCGATCGCCGCCGGCTGCGCGCCGCCGGGCACCCAGATATAGATTGCGTCCGGGTTTGAATCCTTGGCGCGCTGGACGAAGGCGGAGAAGTCCGGATTGGCGACCGGGAAGCGCACCGAGCCGACAATCTCGCCGCCGCCGTCCTTGAAGCCTTTCTGGAACCAGGTCTCCGCGTCAATTCCCGGGCCGTAATCGGAGACCATGGTGTAGATTCTTTTGATCCCGTTCTTGGCCGCCCATTCGCCGAGCGTGTGATTGAGCTGCGGCGTCGTCACCGAGGTGCGCGCGATGTAGGGAGACTTCGTGGTGATGATCGAGGTCGCCGCGTTCATCACCACCATGAACTTTTTCGCTTCTGCGGAGACGTCGGCGGCGGCCAGCGCGTTGGGGGTGAGGACAAAGCCGCCGAGGAGATCGGCGTGATCGCGCACGATGACTTCTTGCGCCAGCCGCTTGGCGACATCGGGCGCGATGCCGCCGGTATCTTTGCGAATGAGCTCAATCTTGACCTTCCCCGCGCTGTCGCCGTTTTGCTTCATATACAGTTTGACGCCGTTATCCATCTGCGTCGCAGTGTCGGCGAACTGGCCGGAATAGGACATGATGAGGCCAATTTTGACGGTGTCCTGAGCAACGGCAGCGCCCGTGCCCAAGAGCAACGCCAACGCACATCCAGCGAAGCCGCAAAGCAAACGTTGCATCCTTCCCTCCCGGTTTTTCTGATGCGCGGACCTTTTTGCGAGCCTATCCTCGTTCAGGTCGGGAGCGAGTGCAACACTCGCCGAGGTCGCGTATCTTGCGCATCGTTCGATTAAGCATGGTGGGCTGCGGCCCCGCAATGCTGGGAGCTGGAAAATGGAGCGGCGGCAAACCCGCGCCGACACGGTCGATGACGACGAAGTCGCACGATTTTCGCGGCTCTCGGGCGAGTGGTGGGATGCGCGTGGCCCCATGGCGGCCCTGCACAAGTTCAATCCGGTGCGGCTCGCTTATATCCGCGATCGTGCAGCCCGCCATTTCCAGCGCGATGCGACCCGCCTCGACAGCCTCACCGGACTCCGCATCCTCGATATTGGCTGCGGCGGCGGCATCCTCGCCGAGCCCTTGGCTCGCCTCGGCGCGGCCGTGGTGGGCGTCGATCCCTCGGACAGCAACATCGCCGTCGCACGTCGACACGCCGGCCAGTCCCAGCTAACGATCGATTATCGCAACAGCAGCGCCGAGGCCCAAGCAGCGGCCGGTGAAACATTCGACGTGGTGCTGGCGATGGAGGTGGTCGAGCACGTCACCGATCTCAATCTGTTCATCGATGCCGCCGCGACGCTGGTGAAATCCGGCGGGCTTTTGTTTGTTGCAACCATCAATCGCACCATCAAGAGTTTCGCGCTGGCGATTGTCGGCGCCGAATACATTTTACGCTGGCTGCCGCGCGGCACGCATCAATGGGACAAGTTCGTCACGCCCAATGAACTCGAGATCGCCATCGAGCAAAGCAGCCTGCATATCACTGGCGAGACCGGCGTGATCTATAATCTTTTCGCCGACCGCTGGCAGGTCTCCAGCGACATGGATGTCAATTACATGGTGGTCGCGGAGAAGCCCGCGTGACCGCGACGCCCTGGCTCTGGGCCGCTTTTACCGTCGCTGCCGCCTTCGCTCAGACCATCCGCAACGCGATGCAGCGCGAATTGACCGCCAGCCTCGGCACCGTCGGCGCGACGCAAGTGCGCTTCCTGTTCGGTTTTCCGTTCGCGCTGGTCTTTCTGGCTGTTCTGCTGGCGGTCACCGGCGCGCCGTTGCCGCGGCCTGGACTTTACTTCTGGCCGTGGGTCGTCGCCGGCGCATTGACCCAAATCGCCGCCACGGCCCTGATGCTTGCGGCGATGGGTAAGCGGTCCTTCGTGGTCACCATCGCCTATATCAAGACCGAACCGATCCATGTTGCGGTATTCGGCTTCATCTTTCTCCACGATACGGTGACGTGGTCGATGGCCGCGGCCATTCTGCTGGCGACGGCCGGCGTGATTGTCACGTCCACAAAACCGGGCGGCATGATCGGTGGAATAAAGCCGACCTTGCTGGGCTTGGCCTCGGGTGGCGCTTTCGCCCTCGCTGCCGTCGGATTTCGCGGCGCGATCCTCAGTCTAAACTTGTCCGATTACTTCATGGCGGCGACGTTCACGCTGGTCATCGGGCTGGCCATGCAATCTGTCGTGCTTTCGCTCTATCTGTCGCTGCGGCGGCCGTCGGTGGTGTTCGCACTGTTGCGAGCCTGGAAACCCTCGCTATTCGCCGGTTTCATGGGCGCGCTCGCCTCGCAGTTCTGGTTTCTGGCCTTCGCGCTCGCGACTGCGGCCAGCGTGCGGACCCTGGCGCTCGTCGAAGTTCTGTTCGCGCAGCTGGTGGCGCGCTACGGCTTTGGTCAACACACCAGCGCGCGCGAAGTCGTTGGCATGGTGCTCGTGGTCGCCGGCGTGGCGCTATTGATACTGGCCCATTGAAAATAATGTCCACGCCGCGCGGCGGCGATCCGGCGTCAATTCTTGTCGTCAGGCAGGATCGGCAGCGGGTGAAATTCGATGCCTTCATCGTGCAGTTGCTGCGCTTCTTCCGGCGAAGCTTCGCCATAGATCGAGCGGTGCTCGGCCTCGCCATAATGAATCTTGCGCGCCTCCTCCGGAAACCGAGGGCCGACATAGTGCGCATTCTTGGTGATGTGATCGCGCAGCTCTTTGAGTTTGTGCCGGAGCTCGCGCTCCGCGGCCGACATCATGGCGACCGGCGCCTTCGGCGGGATTGGCGGCGTCGGCGCCGGCTGTAGCGGCGGCGGTGGCGCAGGCGCGGTGGGCGTCGGCGGCCGCGGATCCGCAGTCCCGCTTGGGCCGAGGCTCGCGGACAGATTGGGTGCCATGATCGCCTTTTCCACCTTCGCCGAGCCGCACATCGGGCACGTCACCAGTCCGCGCTTAGCCTGCTTGTCGCAAGCGGCAGAGTTTGCAAACCAGCTTTCGAAGGTGTGACCTTGATCGCAGTTGAGCGCGTAGCGAATCATGTGGGCTCTCGCACTGCGTGGAGGTAAGTCGGCTCGGCCAGCGGTTCAACCAACTCGAAACGACGGCCGTGATGGAGTGAAGGAATGCGGCTGCGCGCCGCGACGACCTCGGACGGCTCGATCTGCGCCATGACCACGCCCGGCCCGGTGCCGCCCTCGGCCAGGATGCGGCCCCAAGGATCGACGACCAGCGAATGGCCGTACGTCTCGCGGCCGTTTTCGTGCTTGCCGCCTTGCGCCGCTGCGAACACGAAGCAGCCGTTTTCGATGGCACGCGCGCGCTGCAGAACATGCCAATGCGCTTCGCCGGTTTGCCGCGTGAAAGCTGACGGGATCGCCAGAAACGATGCGCCGGCTTCCGCCAGCGCGCGGTAGAGCGCCGGAAACCGCAAATCGTAACACACGGTCAGGCCGAGACGGCCCCACGGCAGATCGGCAACCATGGCCAACTCGCCGGGACGGTAGGTGTTGGATTCGCGGTAGCTTTCGCCGCCTGCGAGATCGACGTCGAACATGTGGATCTTGTCGTAGCGCGCGACCACCTCGCCGCGGCGGTCGATCAGAAACGAGCGATTGGCGGCTTTTTCCGGCGATGCCTTGATCGCGAGCGAGCCGATATGGATGTAGATCGCAAGCTTGCGCGCCACTTCGCGCAAGGTCGTCAGGGTCGCGTCCTGCTCTTCAGCGACAATCTTTGCGAACAACTGCTCACGCTTTGCCGCCAGGATGTTCGTCATTTCCGGGGTGAGCACGTAGTCGGCCCCGGCCTCTTTGGCCTCGTCGATCAATTTCAATGCGGCAACGAGATTGGCCGCCGGATCGAGCCCCGAGCGCATTTGAATCATCGCGGCATTAAAGCCCAAACGCTCTATTGCGCTCATGGGTGCTTCGCCTCGGCCAGCAGCGAATCGAGCTTGCCCGCTTCTTCCAGCGCATAAAGATCGTCGCAACCGCCGACATGGGTCGCGCCGATGAAAATCTGCGGGTAGGTGCTCCGGCCGTTGGCGCGCTTGATCATTTCCTTGCGAACGTCCCGTTTTCCAGTGACATCAATCTCATGGTAGCCCACGCCTTTGCGCGAAAGGAGCTCCTTGGCGTCCTGGCAATAGGGGCAGTATCGAACCGTATAAATATCGATATCGGCCATGATCGGTCGCAATTTTTAGCAAAGTCTTATATGGACGTTCGTGCCGGCTCGGCAACCCTGGCAAAAACCAGTACATCGACATTGGCGGCACCGGCGCGGAGCAGCGCTCGCGCACAGCCGTCGACGGTTGCCCCCGATGTCAGCACGTCGTCAATGAGCACTAGGCGGCGGCCGGTCACGGCGGCCTTGCCGTCGCCGGGCACACGAAACGCGCCTTGGACATTGGCAGCTCGTTCGGTCCGCGACAGCCCAACCTGCTGGGCAGTTGGCTTGATCCGCTTGAGCGCGCCGGCAGCGACCGGCACGCCGGTTTGGCGTGATACTGCCGCGGCCAGCATGGCGGATTGATTGAAACGCCGCGCCCATAGGCGCCGCCAATGCAGCGGCACTGGAACGAGCGCATCGGCCTCGGCCAGGAGTTCGCGCCCAGCCTGACCGATCCAGCGGCCCATCATGGGTGCAAGATCAAGCCGATCGCCATATTTGAGTGCGTGCACCAGCGCCCGGGAAGTCTCGTCGAAACGCACCACGGCGCGAGCACGGTTGTAGGCCGGCGGATCGGCGATGGCTTCCATCGACAAGATGCCCGGTCCGGGGTCATAGACGAAGGGCGTGCCGAGCCGCTCGCAATAGGGCCGCGTGATGAATGACAGTTTCGACCAACATGCCGGACAGAGGCCGCGGCCTTCGACGGGCTCGCGGCACGCCGCACACAATGGCGGCAGCGCGAGATCGAGCACGCGGCGCAACGCCGAATGGGCGGCACTGCCAACACGCTGCAACGGAGCGGGGAGAATCTTGCTTGCGGACAACATTAAAACGTCACGCTATCGATCTCGACGGCCGTTGTCATCGGGCCATCGTGGCGACACATGCTGCGGAACATGAGACAATGACTCTCGTGGTAGAGAGATAAATGACCGAAAGCCCGATCATCTTCGATCGCTTGCTGCAGCGCCGGCGCCGCTTCCGCGCCGCGGCATCGCTATCGAATTTTTTGCTCGATCATGTCGCCGGCGAGCTCGTCGATCGTTTAAGCGTGGTGCTGCGCCATTTCGATGTCGGGGTCGATCTTGGCACGCCCGGCGACGCAGCGCGCATAGCGCTGCGCCGGCTTGGCGCGGTGGGGATGATCGTGGGCGTCGACATGATCGCCCGCGACAAGCCATTTGTGATCGCCGACGAGGAGGCGCTTCCGTTTCGTGACGCCAGCCTCGATCTCGTTGTGTCCGGCCTGGCGCTGCACTTTGCCAATGACTTGCCGGGTGTGCTGGCGCAAATCCGCCGCGCGCTCAAGCCCGACGGTTTGTTTGTGGCGGCGCTGTTTGGCGGCGAAACACTCACCGAGCTGCGGCAAGCCTTTGCCGAGGCCGAAAGCGAAATCGAAGGCGGCGCCTCGCCGCGCGTGGCGCCATTCGCCGATCTGCGGCAAGTCGGCGCTTTGCTGCAGCGCGCCGGATTCGCCTTGCCGGTGACCGATGTCGAGCGCGTGACGGTGCGTTACAACTCGGCCTTCGATCTGATGCACGATCTGCGGCGCATGGGGGCAACCAATGCGCTCGTGGCACGCCGTCGTGTGCCGCTGCGGCGTGCGACGCTGATGCAGATGGCCGACATCTATGCCCGGCATTTCGCCGATGCCGATGGGCGCATGCGGGCGACCTTCGATATTCTGTGGCTGTCGGGCTGGGCGCCGCATCCGAATCAACAACAGCCGCTGCGACCCGGATCGGCAAAGGCGCGGCTGGCCGACGCCCTTGGCACGCGCGAGATTTCGGCCGGAGAGAAGACCGGCCGCTGACGCATGAGCCGCGGCTTTCGTATCCGGCTAAATCAGCGCAGCAAGGTGTGCGATCAGCGGCTCGTCGGCCGGCGGCATCGGATATCGGCGCAGTTCGTGCGGCGGTACCCATTTCAGCTGCTGTGCCTCCTTGGCCGCGACGAACCCGTCCCAGCGCCGGCACACATAGAGCGGCATGAGCAGATAGAAGTCAGGATAAAGGTGGCTCGCAAATGTCAGCGGTGCGAGACAATCTTCTTTCACCGTTATTCCCAATTCCTCTTTGAGTTCGCGAATGAGACATTGCTCTGGCCGTTCGCCGGATTCGACCTTGCCGCCGGGAAACTCCCACAACCCGGCCATGGTCTTACCCGAGGGGCGTTGCGCGATCAGGACCCGGCCATCGGTGTCGATCAATGCGCAGGCGGCGACGAGCACAAGCTTGACGGTCACGGGCTTCTCATCGGCGTCATCGCCTAGATCCGCATCATTTCGAGAACGGCATCGGTGAAGCTTTTTGGATCTTCCTGCGGCGGGTTGTGCCCGATCCGCGGCATCAGACGCCGCTGATAGGGCCCAGTGAAGAAAGCGTTGTGATGCGCGGAGCTGTCGGGCGGATGGACGCCGTCGGCCTCGCCCTGCAAGGCGATGGTCGGCACTGTGATTTTGGGTTGTTGCGCGAGCCGCCGTTCGATCGCATCGAGCGTGAGATCGCCGGCGGCGTTGCCGTAGCGATGGCGGTAGGAATGGATCGTCACCGCGACAAAATCGGGGTTGTCGAACGATGTTGCACTGCGCTCAAATGTTGCGTCGTCGAATGACCAGTGCGGCGACCACAATCGCCACAGCAACCGGCACAGTTCGCGCCGATTGGCCTCGACTCCAGCGCGTCCGCGCTCCATCTGAAAATACCATTGATACCAGAGCCGGTGTTCCTGCGCCGGCGCGGTCGGTTTTCCGGCGCCGGGAATATTTTGAATATTGTAGGCGTTGACCGTTACCAGGCCGCGCACGCGCTCTGGCCACAGCGCCGCCACGATGCAGGCGCCGCGGCCGCCCCAGTCGTAACCGGCAAGTACGGCGCGATCGATAGAAAGCGCATCCATCAATTCGCGCAGATCGTTGCCGAGCGCAGCCTGCTGGCCCGAGCGCGGCGTGGTTTCGGCAAGAAAACGCGTCGGTCCGAAACCGCGCAGGTAAGGCACGATCACGCGCGCGCCGCCAGCGGCGAGCGGCGCGATAACCGCATCGTAGCAGCGGGGATCATACGGCCAGCCGTGCATGAGAAAGACCGGCGCGCCGCGCGCGATGCCGCTTTCCTCGTAAGCGACCTCAAGCACCGAGGTTTGGACGCGTTTGAGAGTCGCGTTCAACTTCGATAATCCCCGTTGATTGCGACATACTCTTTGGTCAGGTCGCAGGTGAGCACACGATCGCGACCCTTGCCGAGTCCGAGCGCGACTTTGAGGCTGATTTCCGGCCGCTTCATTGCCGCGGAAACCGCCGCTTCATCGTAAGCGTGATCGCGCGCGCCTTTATGCGCGAGGCGAATACCGCCGAACCAAATCGACAGCCGGTCGCGATCGGCCGGCTCGCCGGCCTTGCCGACAGCCATCACCACGCGGCCCCAATTCGCGTCCTCTCCGGCAATCGCGGTTTTGACCAGCGGCGAATTGGCGATTGAGAGCGCGATGCGGCGCGCCGAAGCTTTGGACACCGCGCCCTCAACGATGATCTCGACAAGCTTGCGCGCGCCTTCACCGTCGCGGGCAATTTGCTCGGCGAGATTGGCCAGGACGCCGGCGAATGCCTTGCGAAAGGGGATGAGCCGCGGGTCACTGCTGCGGCTGATCCGCGGCGTCGACGCTGCGCCGGTCGCAAAGGCCAGCACGGTGTCCGAGGTTGAGGTGTCACCGTCAATGGTGACGGCGTTGAACGTATCGGTCACGCCCTCGCGTAATACCGACTGCAGCACGGGAGCAGCAATGGGCGCGTCGGTGAAGATGAAAGCGAGCATGGTCGCCATATCCGGCGCGATCATGCCGGCGCCCTTGGCGAAGCCGTTGATAGTGACATCCGTACCGCGCAGCCGCGCGCGCGCCGTCGCCAGTTTCGGGAATGTGTCGGTCGTCATGATGGCCTTGGCCGCATCGCCGTAGCCGTCCGGGCGGGCTGCGGCGGCGAGGCCGGCCATGACGCGACCGAAGGCTTGCGCATTGAGCGGCTCGCCGATCACGCCGGTCGAAGCGAGAAAGACCTCGACGCTCTTGCAGCCGATCGCCGCCGCCGCAAATTTGGCCGTCAGTGCACAAGCCTGCCGGCCGCTTTTGCCGGTGAAAGCATTGGCATTGCCAGAATTGACCACCAGCGCGCGCGCCTTGCCGCCCTTGATCTGTGCGCGGCACCATTCAACCGGTGCCGAGGGGCATTTCGAGCGGGTGAATACGCCGGCAACGCTGGTTTGCGGCTCAAACACCGCGAGCATCACGTCGGTGCGGTCGCGATAGCGAATGCCGGCCTGTGCTGTGGCCAGCCGCACGCCGGCAATGGTCGGCAGGTGCGGTGTCGTTTTGGGCGCGAGCGGAGAGATGTTTGAGGACATACTGGTCATTCCGGGGGCGCGAGCGATGCTCGCGAGCCCGGAATCCACAATCCCAGCGTCAGCGGTCAGTCTCGAATACTGGGACTATGGATTCCGGCACTCGCTTCGATCGGCCGGAATGACGCTTTTTTGCGCGCCCCGCAAGGGCCAATCACTTCTTTGCCGGCGCGGCGGGATTAAGCACGGAGGGATTGGCCTGGCCGGCAGGCTGGTCGAGGCGCTCGATCGTTGCCGATTTGCGCAGATTATCGACAAGCTCGGCCTGCGCGCGACGCGCGACGTAGTTCTGGAGCTGCCCTTTAACCTCATCATAGGTGGGCGTCGGCTTGATGCGCTTGTCTTCGACCTTAATGATGTGCCAGCCGAATTGCGTCTTGACCGGATCCGAGATCTGGCCCTTGTCGAGCTTGAACGCGGCTTCGGCGAATTCCGGCACCATTTGATCCTTGGTGAAATAGCCGAGATCGCCGCCTTCGGCCGCGCCTGGGTCCTTGGATTTTTGCTTCGCCAGCGTGGCGAAATCCGCGCCGCTCTTCAGCTGCGCCTCGATATCTTTGGCCTCACCTTCCGTCGCGACCAGAATATGCCGGGCGTGGACTTCTTGCTCGTTCGGGGTCTGCTTGATCGCTTCATCATAGACCTTGTGCAGGGCATCGTCCGTCATCGCGGCTTTACCGGCATCCTGCAGGAGCGCTTCCATCAGAGCTTTGTGCCGCTCGAATTCGATGCGCTGTTTGACGTCGCCGCGATTGGCGAGCTGATGCTGATCGGCGGCCTGCGCCAAGATGATGACGTCGGCAAGATAAGTGATGAGATAGTCGCGTTTCTGCTCGGCACCCATTTGCGGCATTGCCGATCCGATATCTTCTTCGGCCAAGGCAAGATCGCTCTGGCGGATATCGACGCCGTTGGCGCGGGCGAGGACGGGGTCGGAATCCTCAGCGCGTGCGACCGGCGCGGTCAGCAGTGCCGCAAGCGCAACCGCACCCAGCCAGCGGGCGGCGAAGGAATGAGGGAAAGACATAATGTGATCCTTTGGCATTGTGGCCGAAGCGTTAACCACGGGCCTACGCGACTGGCCGGCCTAACGGTTGAGGCAGCGAACGCCCGCTGGAATTAGCCCGCCGTTCTGCGGCGGCGACCAGGCGCCGACCCTTGATCGGCGCGGACAGTCGCCCAATCGGCCGGGGCTTGGCAATGGGAGAAATCGGGCTGCGCCTAACGATCGCGTGAAAATACCCGTTTGCATTGACAAAAAAACGACCCCCTCCTATCTGTCGCCCTGTATCGGGATGTTTCAATCGCCGCGTCACCGCCCGAATAGCGCCGTATTTTCCGCCCGTTGGGTTTGCGTCGCCCGCGAGACAACGACGGCACCGTCCGAGCAGAGCGGGAACGGATTTCCGGAAAAAATCGTGTTGTCGTCAAATCTGCCGGATGAGCCGAGATTCGAAGGGATAATGCGATGATCGGCGCTGTGGCCCGCAAGCTGTTCGGTTCCTCGAACGACCGTCGGATCCGCGCCTATCGGCCGCGCGTCGACGCCATCAATGCGCTGGAACCGGAGCTCGAAGCGCTATCCGACGAAGCTTTGCGCGCGCGCACCGAGGAGTTCAAGCGGCAGCTGGCCGATGGACAGACGCTCGACGACATCCTAGTGCCGGCATTTGCCACCGTCCGCGAGGCCGCCAAACGCACGCTCGGGCAGCGCCACTTCGACGTTCAGCTCATCGGCGGCATGGTTCTGCACGAAGGTAAAATCGCCGAGATGAAAACCGGCGAAGGCAAGACGCTGGTCGCGACGCTTCCGGTTTACCTCAACGCACTCGCCGGCCGCGGCGTCCACGTCGTCACCGTCAATGACTATCTCGCCAAGCGCGACGCCGAGTGGATGGGCCAGATCTATACGTTCTTGGGTTTAACCGTCGGCGTCATCGTGCACGGCCTCGACGACGAAGAACGCAAGAAGCAATACGACTGCGATGTTACTTACGGCACCAATAACGAGCTCGGTTTCGATTATCTGCGCGATAATATGAAATACCGGCTCGAGGACATGGTGCAGCGCGGCCGCGTCTACGCCATCGTCGACGAGGTCGATTCAATCTTAATCGACGAAGCCCGCACGCCCCTGATCATTTCCGGCCCGCTCGACGATCGCTCCGAATTCTACAACACCATCGACGCCTATATCCCCCGCTTGGACAAGGCCGACTACGAGCTCGACGAGAAACAGCGCACCGTCAACCTCACCGAAATCGGCATGGAAAAGATGGAGAGCTGGCTGCGTGATGCCGGGCTCCTGAAATCGGACTCGCTTTACGACGTCGAGAACGTTTCGGTCGTCCACCACGTCAATCAGGCTTTGCGCGCGCACCAGCTGTTTGCCCGCGACAAGGACTACATCGTACGCAACGGCGAAGTGATGATCATCGATGAGTTCACTGGCCGCATGATGCCCGGCCGGCGCTACTCCGAAGGGCTGCATCAGGCGCTGGAAGCCAAGGAGCATCAAGTTATCCAGCCGGAGAACCAGACGCTCGCCTCGATCACCTTCCAGAACTTATTCCGCATGTACGAAAAGCTTGCCGGCATGACCGGCACGGCAATGACGGAAGCCGAAGAGTTCATGGATATCTATGGCCTCGAGGTGCTCGAGGTGCCGACCAATATGCCTCTCATCCGTCTTGACGACGACGACGAGGTCTATCGCACCGCCATCGAAAAGTACCGGTCAATTCTGACTCTCATTGAAGACTGCAAGACGCGCGGTCAACCGGTCCTCGTGGGCACGACGTCGATCGAAAAATCCGAGCAGCTTGCGGAAATGCTGCGTCAGAAGGGTTGGGAACAGCACGACTTTTCCGATCCGAATGCGTTCGCGGCGCTCTACTCAGGGGACGAAGGGGCTTCGAAGAAAAAGGTCTTCGCGATCCTGAATGCCCGTTATCACGAGCAGGAAGCCTACATCGTCGCGCAGGCCGGTGTTCCGGGTGCTATCACGATCGCCACCAATATGGCCGGCCGTGGTACCGACATTCAGCTCGGCGGCAACGCCGACATGCGTATTCGCCAGGAGATTACCGACATTTCCGAGCCGCGCGAGCGTGAGAAAAGTCCTCGCGCCGAAGAAATTCGCAAGCAGGTTGCACGACTGAAGGAAAAGGCTCTTGCCGCTGGCGGCCTCTTTGTGCTCGGCACCGAGCGACACGAAAGCCGACGCATTGATAACCAGTTGCGCGGTCGTTCGGGCCGCCAGGGCGATCCAGGTCATTCCAAATTTTTCCTGTCGCTGGAAGACGACCTGATGCGGATTTTCGGATCCGACAAGCTTGACGGAATGCTGCAGAAACTCGGCTTGAAGGAAAACGAGGCGATCGTTCATCCCTGGATCAACAAGGCGCTGGAAAAGGCGCAGCAGAAGGTCGAGGCGCGCAACTTCGACATCCGCAAGAACCTGCTCAAGTTCGACAACGTTATGAATGACCAGCGCAAGGTTATTTTCGAGCAACGTCTCGAATTGATGCGCGACGAGACCGTGGACGAAACCATCGCCGATATGCGCCACGCGATGATCGAAGACCTGGTCGCCAAACATGTTCCCGAAAATGCCTATCCCGAGCAGTGGGACACGGCCGGTCTCGATCAAGCCTTGCGCGAAGTACTCACTTTGACTTTGCCTGTTCAGGACTGGGCGAAGGAAGAAGGCATTACACCGGACGATGTGCGCGAACGCGTCACGCGGCGCGCAGACGAATGGATGGCTTCAAAGGTGGCCAAGTGGGGCCCCGACGTCATGCGTTACGTCGAAAAATCGATTTTGCTGCAAACATTGGATCATCTGTGGCGCGAACATTTGGTGATGCTTGAACATTTGCGGCAGGTCATCGGTCTGCGCGGCTACGGTCAGCGCGATCCGCTGAACGAATACAAGGCGGAAGCATTCTCGCTATTCGAGGCCATGGTGGCGCATCTGCGAGAGGCGGTGACCGCGCAACTCATGCGCGTCGAAGTCGTTCAGTCACCGCCGGCCGAAGAGCCTTCAAAGCTGCCATACATGGAAGCCCACAAAGTCGATCCGACGACGGGCGAAGATGAAATGGCGCCTGCATTGGCACCCGCGCTGGTCGGCAACGGAAACGAAGCGCAGGCTGAACGCAAACCGAACGATCCGTCGAGCTGGGGCAAGGTCGGACGCAACGAGCTCTGTCCCTGCGGATCGGGCAAGAAATTCAAGCACTGCCACGGAAAATTCGGCTGACGCCGTTCAGGGCAGCACGATTTCCGCAAGGACGCCACGTACGTCCATTTCATAGTCGAGCACGTCGACCGGCGGACGACAAAATTGCCAGGTCAGTCCCGCGCTTGCGGCGCCGCGACGGACGATCTCGTCGGCCATGATGTGATGAATGTCGTAGATCGTGTAGAGATGCGTTGCGGTTGAATCGGTCCAGGTGACCCCGAGCGCTGCCATCCGTCGCTCCATCTCACGCAAGACCCATTGTGCTTTCTCGCGGATCGCGTCCGGAGTGTGTTCGCCGATGCGAATCGCCCTTTCGCCATAGGTTTGCCGGCCCTCCGGCGCTTCGCCGCTGCCGGCAATGACGAAAGTCGGCGCCGCGGACGCGGTCGTGGGCACGGTATAGGAGAATGCATAAAACCCCGGCTCGGAAGGCGGGTTCACCGCGGGACAGACATTGCTGCGGGCGATCGGATTTACGTCGTCCTTGACGATGCCCCACTGTCGCAACGGTTCGACGTAGCTTTTGTTGAACGCAAGAAAGCCGGCATCGTCGAAAGGGCGCGGCGAACGCAGCTCGCATGCACAAAAGGCGAAAATCGGTCGGCCCAGGCTGGCGAGATGCGTCTCGATCCTTTCGAAGCCTTTCTCGATCGGCACAACCTTTGCGAAACGCGCGCGGACGATCTCAAACCCGGATTCGGCGGCGACGCCGGCCGAATATTGGAACACGCCATTCACAAAGCGGTATCCGCCTCGTGTGAATTTTGAAACCGTGGCATCAGCCATTCTGTCGGTACCCGAGAATTCGACTATTTGATTCCTAACGCCAGCTTCTTGCGAAAATTGCGGTCACGCTTGAGATGCCACTCGCGACTCATTGCGTGGCGTTTGCTGGCACACCGCTCGGAATAGAGCAGAACCCATGTGCGGCCGCGTGTCGAACGTGCGCCCTTGCCGGAATTGTGTTGCGTCAGGCGGCGCGCGACGTCGTCGGTCCAGCCGACGTAAGTCAGATGGCGGTTATGTGAGACGGTGCCGAGAACATAGACATAGCAGTCCATGTTTCGTCCATCTTGCTGCTGAGAGGTCTACCGGAAGCTGTTGAACGAACCAACCGGTACCACCGGCTGGGCGCCCGTCAGCATGCCGTTGTTGCTTGCTGGCGGCGTCGTATACGCGGTCCGGATTTCCGATTGCTGTGGCGGCTCGGCCTTGGCGGATTTCACCACTGCCGGTGCTGGCGCTGGTGCCGGTGCCGCAGTCCGGACGGGAGGCTCCGGCCATTTCGGCGCGGCCTCACGCTGCTTTGGCGCCGGCGCGGCCTGCGCGCTTTGCACAGGTGCCGGAGCTGGCGTGCGGGCCGGAGCCGCGCGCTTCGCTTTTGTATCCGTGGCAGTGGCGCGCGTGGCAGGCTGTTCCTTATCCGGTGCCGCGGCGGTGGTTTCGGTTTTCGAGCCGCTGAACCAGCCACCGATCAAGCCGGCAATCGTGGTCGGCTTGCGCTCGGGGGCAGGGGCTTCCTCAGGCTTGGCCTGCGGCGCAGGCCGCGGCGTCGGCACGCTTGCCGTGGCGGTCGGCTCGCTAGTCTTCGCTGGAGCAGCCGTCTTGGCCGGAGCCTCTGCGGCTGCAGCCGGAGGCGTGGTGTCGCGTGGCAGTGCGCCAGGCGCGTTCTCCACGCGCGGCAGCGCGCCGGGCGCAACACTGGCCACCTGATAGCGACCGTTGTTATCGAACCCGCTCTGCGGCGAAAGCTTTGCGACGAACACCGGATTCATGCCGCCATCAATGCCGGCGCGTGACGGGGCGGTTGCAACGCCGCTGGCGATATACTGCGCCATTTTGGACTGCTCTTGCCGCCGGACATCGAGCACCGCGTCGGCGACGTTTTTGTCGAGCTGATAGGCCGGGCAGGCGCTCTTCGGGTTGAAAGAGAGCGCCCTGCTGGAATCATCGGGCGCCGCCGGGTCGAAAACGTAGCGCCGATCGCAAACCGCGACCTTCGGTTCCCGGTGCGTGGCGTTGAAATGGTCGTAGCCCTCTTTCAACATTTTCCAGAACGCGAAGTTCGGATTGTCGCGGTGCTTCGCCATGTTCAGCGGCGTCATGCGGAACGGAAACGCCTGCAGCTGAAATGCCTTTTGCCCGCCGAAGAACGACTCGCGTGCCAACGCGTAAATTTCCTGGATCTGCTCATCGGTCATGGCGTAGCAGCCGCGCGATGAACAATCGCCGTGCACCATCAGTTCCCCACCCGTGTAGCCCATTGCACGGTCATAGGCGTTCGGGAAACCGGTGTTGAACGCCAGATAGTAGCTGGAGTTCGGATTCATCTGGCCGGGCGTGATCGTGTAGAACCCCTCTGGCGCCTGCCGGTCACCTTCCTTTTTCTTGGGGCCGAGATCGCCGGACCAGCGGCAAATCGGATAGGTCTTCAGCAGAACGAACTCGCCGTCGCGATTCTGCTTCCAGATCTCCATTTCCGACTCTTCTTTGAAGATTCGACCGAGAATCGGAGACTCTTTGTCCATGTTTTTCGCCGCGATCTCGGCGACCATCTTTTCGGACAATGGGGCCTTTGCCCGGCCCGTGGGAGAAATGCTTTCAGCGTCACAGCCGGCCAGAGCAATCGCAGCGGCAATAGCCGCAGACGCCAGCAGCGCGCGAGCGAAAGGTCGTTTCAAACCTGGTACTCCCCGAAGCGGCGGGTCCCTCAGTACACAATGGTT
>JBPYFG010000402.1:0-2659 GCA_051986365.1 Xanthobacteraceae bacterium | reverse complement strand
CACCATTTGCACCGTCGGCCAATAGATAAGATCGAGCAGGCGCGGCCAGGACGAGCGCAACAGGTACCAATGGCGCAGCATCATTGCCGAGATGCGGCGCGCCGACGATGCGACAGAGGATTTATGGCGGCGGCTCATTGAGCGGCCTCCCCGGCCTCGCCGCCGACGCCGCGCGCGACATCGAGGAAGACTTCTTCCAGCGTGCTGCGGCCATATCGCCGCAGCAGCTTTGCCGGTGTGTCGTCGTCCTCGATGCGCCCGCGTTTCAACATGATCACGCGTTCGCACAGCCGCTCGACTTCCGTCATGTTGTGCGAGGCGAGCAGCACGGTGGCGTGCCGGTCGCGGCAATACCGCTCCAGACGCCCGCGCACCCAATCCGCCGTGTCTGGATCGAGCGAGGCAGTCGGCTCGTCGAGCAAAAGCACATCGGGACTGTTGATAAGCGCCTTGGCAAGCGACACCCGTGTTTTCTGGCCGGCGGACAGGCTGCCGGTGGGGCGATCGAGCAGATCGACGAGATCGAGCTCGTGCCCGAGCTCGGCGATGCGCTCGCGCAGACGGCCGACGTCGTAGAGCTTGCCGAACACTGTCAGATTCTGCCGCACCGTGAGCCGCATCGGCACTTCGACATAGGGGCTTTCAAAATTCATTCGCTGCAAAACGCGGTAGCGCTGCTGCGGCATCTGCGCGCCGAGCACGCTCACGCGCCCGGAAGTCGGCGTGATCAGGCCCATGATGCTGGCGATCGTGGTTGTCTTGCCGGCGCCGTTGCCGCCAAGGAGGGCGGTGATCGTTCCAGGCGAAAGCGTAAATGAAATCCCGTTCACCGCGGGAACGGTTTTATAGATTTTGACCAGGCGCTCGACGGCTATGGGAGGTGATTGCGGCACCGCGCAGATGTGGCGCGCTTGGACAGGCTAAGCAAGAGGAGAAAATCCGCGCCGGCAAGATGTTCTAGAAGCCGCTATGGAATAAGCGCAAGGAAGATGGCAGAACGTGAGGTCGGAACGCCGCATCCCAGCACAGCATTCTATTACTGACGCCCTCATGACTGCCGTCACACTCGATCAGGCTGAGCGCATTATCGACGCGATCATCGCGCGCGGTGCCGCGCTGAACTGCCGACCCCTGAGCGTCATCGTGGTCGAACCTGGCTGCAAGGTAAAAGCGTTCAAAAAGGAAGATGGCGCCTCGATGATCAGGTTCGAAATGGCTTACGGCAAAGCCTATGCCGCACTGTCGCTCGGCCGCAGCTCGAAACTCGTTCGCGAGCGCGCGCAGGAGCGGCCGATCTTCATGCGCTATCTCATTGCCGCGAGCGGCGATCAAATCTTTCCCGAAGGCGGCGGCATGCTGATCCGCGATTCTGGCGGCGAAGTCATTGGCGCGGTCGGGGTGACCGGCGATACCGAGGACCGCGACGAAGAGCTCGCTGTCCACGGCATACACGCCGCGGGCCTGCAGACCGACGCCGATTGCATCGGCATGGGACGGCAGGTCGGCTTGCCGCCAAAAACGAGCTGATATTTGGCCGTCAAACCGGCCCGTATGAAATGGATAGGGAGCGGAATGCATTATGCAAATTGGATTGTTTGATCATGTCGAGCATGGCGACCGGCCGCTGTCGCGCCTGTTTGACGAACGGCTGAAATTTGTGGAAGCGGCCGAAGCCGCCGGCATTTATTGCCTGCACGTTGCCGAGCATCACGCTACTCCGTTGAACATGGTGCCGGTGCCCGGCGTCTATCTCGGCGCCGTTGCGCGCACGGTGCAGCGGATACGGCTCGGGCCGCTCGTCTATTTGCTGCCGCTTTATTCGCCGCTGCGGCTGATCGAGGAAATCTGCATGCTCGATCATCTCAGCCACGGTCGGCTCGATGTCGGCATCGGCCGCGGCGTATCGCCGTACGAGCTGAAATATCACAAGGTCGAGCACGAACGCTCGCGCGACATTTTCATCGACGCTTTTAAGTGCGTCAGCGCCGGTCTGACGACCGATCGCCTTTCCTACGAAAGCGAGCACTACAGCTATAAGGATGTGCCGATTGAGCTGCGCCCGTTGCAAGCGCCGCATCCGCCGTTCTGGTACGGCTCCTCCAATGAGATCGGGTCGACCTGGGCCGGCGAGCAGGGGTTGCATTTCGTCACGCTGGGGCCGATGCCGACCGCCAAAGCCAACATCAACGCTTACAAAGCCGCGCTGAACAAGCGCGGCGGGCCGGTTCAGCCCAAGGCGGAATTTCCCGGCGGCGCGGCCATCGGCGTGCAACGGCATATTTTCCTCGCCGACACCGATGCGCAGGCGCATCGCTTCGGCAAGCCGGCGATGGACATTCACCTCGCGCATCTGAATTGGCTGCGTGTCAAGCATGGCGAGACCGGACTCACCTCCCGGCTGAACGTGCCGCGCGGCGCTAACTTCGAGGCTTGCGTTGGGGATCGCACCGTGATCGCCGGCTCGCCGGCGACGGTCCGCGCCGAGATCGACCGGCAAGCGCGCGAGCTCGGCGTCAATTATCTCTTGACCTATCTTTTTCTCGGCACGATGTCGCTTGCCGATGCGCTGCGCTCGCTCGCGCTGTTTCACAGCGAGGTGATGCCGCATCTGGCCAAATTGTAGCGGCCGTCATTCTCGACCCGCGCTGCGCCCTTTTAT
>JBPYFG010000401.1:0-3773 GCA_051986365.1 Xanthobacteraceae bacterium | reverse complement strand
AACCATTTGGCGTCGCCGATGCATTCGGCGGCGATCAGGATGCGCTCGGCATTCATCCCGGATAGGATGTAACGAAAGCCTTCGCCTTCGCGGCCGATTACAGCCTCGGCCGGCACGCGCAAATTTTCGAAAAAAACTTCCGTGGTAGCGTGATTCATCATGGTGCGGATCGGCCGGATGGTCAGCCCGTGGCCTCTCGCCGCGCGCATGTCGACCAGAAACACTGTGAGGCCCGCGGTGCGCGAGGCCGTTTGCTCGCGTGGCGTGGTGCGGGCGAGGAGCAGCATCAGATCGGAATGCTCGGCGCGCGAGGTCCAGATTTTCTGGCCGTTGACGACGTAGTGGTCGCCGTCGCGCACCGCGGTGGTGCGGAGATTGAGCGTGTCGGTGCCGGCCGTCGGCTCGGTGACGCCGAACGCCTGCAGGCGAAGCTCGCCGCGCGCGATCGCCGGCAGGTAACGTTTTTTCTGTTCGGTGCTGCCATGGCGAAGAAGCGTGCCCATCGTGTACATCTGGGCATGGCAGGCCGCGCTATTGCAGCCCGAGGCCTGAATCTCTTCCATGATCGCGGCCGCCGCGGTCATGGTGAGGCCGCTACCGCCGTACTCTTCTGGAATAAGCGCGGCGAGAAATCCGCCCCTGGTCAGCGCTGTGACGAATCCCTCCGGATAGGCGCGCTCGCGATCGAGCCGGCGCCAATATTCGCCGGGAAAATCCGCGCACAGCGCCCGCACCGATTCACGGATCGGCGCAAGGTCGTCGTGGGCGGAGTCCCTGGTCGCATTGGCCGTCATCTTACACTTGCCGTCACACTTGCAATTACAGCCGCATCTCGGCGCGGCCATTATTGACCGCGATCACGTCGCGCTCGACGACGCGCGAACGAAAGCTCACGATTTTACCATCACGCCACATTTCGGTGCGCAGCGTCTCGCCGGGAAACACCGGCGCCGAGAAACGGCAGGCGAAGGCCACGAGCTTGTCCGGATCATAGCCGCAAAAGGTTCGCAGCACCGCATGGCCGGCGATGCCGAAATTGCCGAGGCCATGCATGATCGGCCGTGGATAGCCGGCCTGTTTCGCTACTGCCGGATCGCTGTGCAGCGGATTGAGATCGCCGCTCAAGCGATAAATCAGCGCCGCTTCGGGGCGCGTTGAGAGATCGCAAACTGCATCCGGCGCGTGCGAAGGAATAGGATGCGGCTCGGGCGTCTGGCGTGGCGGCCCGCCGAAGCCGCCGTCGCCGCGGCAGAATGTGGTCTGCGTCACGGTCGCGACCGGTTCGCCGGTCGCTTTGTCCGTCACCTTACGTTCGCTGAGTACGAGCGCGCCCTTGCCCGGCCCCTTGTCGATGATCTCGACGATGCGCAGCCGGCCGACCACCGTTCCTTTCGCGTCCAGCGGCCGGTGCAGCGTGATGCCCTGTTCGCCGTTGACAATCCTGACCCAATCGATGCCGGTGTCGCGCTCGCGCGCCCAAAAGCCGGGATGGCCGAGTACCGCGCCCATGGTCGGCAGCACTTTCAGATTCTTTTCGTAAACGAAAGCGAGCTCGTCTTCGTTTATCGGATCGTGGCCGAGCCCGATACCGAGCGCGTAGAGAATGCAGTCCTTCGGGCCATAGGTCTGTTCTTTCGGCGGCACGTCGAGCGCCATCAGCTGGTCGTAGACAATGGTCATTTCATCTCGTCTCTCTGCGCGTCATGGCCCGGGCATAGCCGTTCGAAGAACGGCGTCGCTTCGCTCGCCAATGCCCGGCCATCCACGTCTTACTTTCGTTGCGGGACCTTAAAGACGTGGATGCCCGGCACAAGGCCAGGCATGACGTGGTGGTAAAACTTGCCATCACACGGGATCCCAGGAGAACACGTCGCCCGAACGTTCCAGCGGCGTGAACGACGGCGCGAACGCGCCTTTGAGCTGGGCGTCGAGCTTTTCCGGCGTCCAGCCGTCGGCGCGATGGATCGCCCGGATCGGCCGGTTCTGGTTGAACAAATAAATCTCGTTGTTGCGCACCGAAAAAATCTGCCCGGTTATGCCTTCGGCGCGATCGGAGGCGAGATAGACCGTCAGTGGCGCGATCTTCTCCGGCGTCATGTCGCGGATCCGCGCGATGCGTTCCTTCTCTTGCTCGGTCTCGGCCGGAATCGAATCGATCATGCGCGTCCAGGCGAACGGCGCGATGCAATTGGAGCGGACGTTGAACCGCGCCATGTCAAGCGCAATGCCGCGCGACAGTCCGACAATGCCCATCTTCGCCGCCATGTAATTGGCTTGTCCGAAATTGCCGACGAGCCCGGACGTCGACGTCATATGCACGATGCTGCCGGAATTCTGCTCGCGAAAATGCGTAGCGCAGGCGCGGCTCATGGCGAAGCTGCCATGCAGATGCACATTGATGACGTCCGACCAGTCCGACCAGCTCATGCGATGAAAAATGCGGTCGCGCAAAATGCCGGCATTGTTGACGAGAATGTCGACGCGGCCGAAATGGTCGAGCGCCGCCGCGACAATTTTTTCGGCGTTGCCCGGCTCGCTGATCGAGGCCGTCGAAGCAATCGCCTCGCCGCCAGCCTTCTTGATCTCATTGACGACCGCCTGCGCCGGACCAGTATCGGTGCCGGCGCCGTCGAGGCTGGTGCCGATGTCGCAAACCACGACGCGCGCGCCCTCCTGAGCCAATAGCAGCGCAATGCCGCGGCCGATTCCGCGTCCCGCGCCAGTGACAATCGCGACTTTGCCCGCAACGATATTCGGCATCCGAAATAGCCCCCTTTTTAAATCCGTCCCCGCTGCGCGAAGTGCAGCGGGGGAGGAAAGATTTATCAGCCCCAAACCTCGCGTGCGACCTCGCCGATCATGCGCAGCTTCGCCCACTGCTCGTCCTCGGCGAGAATATTGCCTTCCTCAGTCGAGGCGAAGCCGCATTGCGGCGAGAGACAAAGCTGATCCAGATCGGCGAAACTGGCGGCTTCCTCGATGCGCCGTTTGATCGTGTCTTTCGGCTCCAGCGCGCCGGTCTTGGTGGTGACGAGGCCGAGCACCGCGGCGCGACCCTTTTGCAGGCGTTGCAACGGCTCGAAGCCGCCGGCGCGCGCGGTGTCATATTCCATGAAGTAGCCGTGCACCTTGATGCGATCGAACAGCACTTCCTGCATCGCCTCGTAGCCGCCAACGCCCATGAAAGTCGATTTGTAGTTGCCGCGGCACAGATGCATGGTCACGGTCATGTCTGGCGGAATGTCGGAGATCGCGACATTGATGAGATCGCCGTAGATCGTGCCGAGCGCCTGCGGATCGTCGCCACGCTCCTTCATCTGCTGGCGATATTTCGGATCGCACAACATCGCGATGAAGACTTCGTCGAGTTGCAAGTAACGGCAGCCGGCATCGGCGAATGCGCGCACCGCCTTGCGATAGGCCTGGCCGAGGTCGGCAAAGAATGTGTCGAGCTTCGGATAGACGGATTTATCGATCGGAGTTGCGAGCGGACGTCCGTAAAGCGCCGACGGCGCCGGAATGGTCATTTTCGGCGTGCGGCTGGTATTGGCTTTGACGAATTTGAAATGCTCGATCATCGGATGGCTGGAGAAGCCGAGCTTGCCGGTGACCTTCACGCCTTCGTTGCGCGTCGTCACCGCGGCAAAGGCGATGCCGGTATCCATGACATGCCGCTCGACGCCGTCGAGGCCCCAGAGAAAATCGAGATGCCACCATGAGCGGCGAAACTCGCCGTCCGTGATCGACTGCAATCGGGCCGCCTCTTGTTTTTT
>JBPYFG010000400.1:0-2025 GCA_051986365.1 Xanthobacteraceae bacterium | reverse complement strand
GATCTCCTGGCTCGCGGGTCGCTGTCTCCGGTCACCTTCCCAGGAATAGCTTTCGCAGAGATAGCTTTCCCAGTGGCAAATCGACCGGAGGCTCACCGCTTACAGTTGCGGGGGCAGCCGCGGCATTGGGCGCGCAAGGCGCACGCACCGCGTTCCCTTTTGATCCCTGACGGGAACCACCGCGAAAATCTTGGCTTCGCCGTTAAATTGAGTCAAGGCAACTTCAGATGCAAGGACATTTGGCCGCTGAACTTTCGCTGTCGGCACGCAGCGGATATGACTACGATGTGCGCAATATCGCTTCGCGGTAGAACGCAACTGGCTTACCGAACTCATTTGTGGGACCACAGCCCAAGCCGCGAGCACATCTGCGAATAAGAAACAGGAGGAACCGATGGCGAGCCAATTGCATCGCGTGAAGATCGCGCCCAAGGGCATGGGGCTGAATGACTTCGTCGCCATGCAGGAGGGTTACTTCGCCGCCGAGGGCCTCGATGTCGAATTCGATTGGAAAACGTTCCGCGGCACGCAATCGAGCTGGAAGGGTCTCGACTATTTGCAACGCCCGCAGGACCGGCCCTATACGCAAGACAATTCCAACGTGATTCAAGGCGCCTGCGTGTGGGGCAGCATCTGCAATGCCAGCGCCGGCATGGGACGCTTCGTCGCCGATGCCTATGGCGTGTCGCCCTGGGCGATCTTCGTCCGCCCAGATTCGCGCATTCGCACGCCGGCCGATCTCAAGGACGTTCCGATCTCGGTCGGCATGCGCGCCGGCAGCCATTTCAACGTGCCTTATCGGCTGGAAAAATTCTTAGCCCTTGAGCACATCAAGACCGTCAATACCGGCGGTTTCGGCGCGCGGCTACGCGCACTGCTCGACGGCGAGGTCGAGGCCGCGAGCCTGTTGCCGCCGCAGATTGCGATGGCCGAACAGCTCGGCTTGCGCAAAATCATCGAGGATACTTTCCATACGCTGTGGTGGGTGCCGCAGGGCGCGCCGCCGGAGGTCGTGACCGGCTATCTGCGCGCACTTGATCGCGCCGAAGCGGCGCTCAACACCGATCTCGCAAAATATTTGCCGCTGTGGAAGCTCGCGGTGCCGCCGGAATTCGAAAACGTCCACGGTTGGGACTTCAGCAAATTCGGCCGCGGCGAACGTTTCGTCTATCAGGCGATACCGCGTTCGGAGTTCGACGAAGTGCTCGACCAGGTCAAGCGCTGGGGGCTCGATCAGTATCTCGGCGACACCAGTTTTGAACATCTGGCGGCGGATTTGCGTGCCGGCGCGGGGCGGTGATTCGAGCAGTTTGTGAGTTGACCAACTATAGCCGTCATTGCGAGGAGCCCGACAGGGCGACGAAGCAATCCAGCGTTTTGAACTTTGGAATGCTCTGGATTGCTTCGCTTCGCTCGCAATGACGAGCCGAGTTGATTGCAGTCACGCCCGCCCGGTCAGCGCGCGCGCCGTGTCGAGATGACCGTAGCTGCGCACCGGTGCGCACATCAGGAAGCGGTAGCCCTCCTTGACGATGCGCTCGACATTGTGCGTTTCCACGTGCGGATGGCCGACAACGACATTGGCCTCCCTGCAGGTATTGACGATCTGTGCCATGGCGTCGAGCACGACCTTGTTTTCGTACTGGCGCGGATAGCCAAGCTCCTGGGACAGATCGCCCTCGCCGATCAGGATCGCGCCGATCCCCGGCACGTTCTTGAGAATGTCTTTTAGATTGGCGATGCCCTCGGTGTCCTCGATCATCAAGATCACGAAAATTTCGCCTTTGCGGTTGAGCGGCCAGACGTCGGCGCGTTCGTAATAGTCCTGCTGGGTGAGCCCCCAATAGCGCACCGCTTGCGTCGGACCGTCGCCGCGAATGCCGGCCGGCTCGTAAAGTGGCTTGTTCTTCAAGCGCGGATAGCGGCAGGCGGCCACCGCGTTGTAGGCCTGTTCGACATTGCTGATATGCGGCCAGATGATCCCGTAGGCGCCGAGGTCGAGCACCTGCTTGGCATGAAATTGCG
>JBPYFG010000399.1:0-5738 GCA_051986365.1 Xanthobacteraceae bacterium | reverse complement strand
TGCCGGAACATCCGCAATGGTGGGCTTGGTTCTGCATTCTCGTGAGCCCAGTCGCGTTCATATTCTTCGGGCGCTATTTCGGCATGGCGCCTGGAACTTTCGCTTGCGTCTTCATTGCCGCGCTCGGCGATAAAACGGCGTCCTGGAAAGGCACGGTTATCCTGGCCAGCGTGGTGACGGTGTTCGGCGTGTCCCTGTTCTCCTACTTTCTTCAGGTACCGATGCCGATCCTGACGTGGAGGGGCGAGTTTTGATCGAACAAGCACTTTCGGGCCTGTGGTACGGGTTCGGCGTCGCCTTTGAGCCGCATAATATTATGTGGTGCTTCGTCGGCGTGCTGGTCGGCAATATGGTCGGCGTGCTGCCGGGCATGGGCCCGCTTGCCACAATCTCGATCTTGCTGCCGCTGACCTTCGGCATGAAACCCGTCGGCGCCATCCTGATGCTGGGCGGCGTCATGTACGGCGCGCAGTATGGCGGGGCGATCTGCTCCATTCTGCTTAATTTGCCGTGTCATCCACCGCACGCGGTGACATGTCTCGACGGCTTCCCAATGACCAAACAGGGGCGCGGCGGCGTAGCGCTCGGCCTCACTGTCTTTGCCTCATTCGTCGGCGCTTCCTGGGGGATCACCGAAATGATCTTCCTCTCGCCGCTTTTGGTGAAGGCGGCGTTGCAATTCGGTCCCGCCGAGGTTTGCTCGCTGATGTTGCTGGGTCTGCTCGCCGGCTCGACGCTGGCGCGCGGCTCGCCGATCAAGGGCGTCGCCATGACTGTGCTCGGGCTGTTCCTGGGTTCGGTCGGTACCGACCTCGAGACTGGCTCGGAGCGCTACACCTTCGGCATGACCGAACTAGACGACGGCATCGAACTGATTGCGCTGGCGCTCGGCCTCTTCGGCATCGCCGAATTCATGAATAGCGTGAACCAGGTCGCGCCGATCAATACCAAGTACACCAATGTCGGCATCAAGGACATGCGCCCGACCAAGGCCGACATGAAACGCGCCTTCTTTCCGATGTGGCGCGGCACGATCGTCGGCAGCCTGTGCTCGCTCATTCCCGGCACCGGCCCAACCATCGCTTCCTTCGTCGCGTACGCGACGGAAAAGAAAATCTCCAAACATCCTGAGAAATTCGGCACCGGCTTGATCGAAGGCGTGGTGTGCCCCGAAGCCTCCACGCACTCTTCGGTGCAGGGCGATTTCATCCCGACGATGAGCCTCGGCATTCCCGGCGACGCGGTGATGGCGCTCCTCCTCGGCGCCTTGATGATCCAGGGCATCGTGCCTGGGCCGCAGCTGATCTCACAACATCCGGATATTTTCTGGGGCCTGGTAGCGAGCTTCTGGATCGGCAACATCATCCTGGTGCTGCTCAACGTCCCGTTGATCGGCATCTGGGTGAAAATGCTCGCGATCCCGTATCGCTTCCTTTATCCGAGCGCGTTGTTCTTCGTTTGCATCGGCGTCTACGCTGCCAACAACGATTTCTTCCAGGTTGGCGAAGTGGCGGTGATCGGGCTGTTCGGCTATGTCCTGCTGCGACTCGGCTTCCATCCGGCGCCGATCCTGCTCGGCTTTGTCCTCGGACCGCGCTTCGAGGAGAATTTCCGCCGCGCCATGCTGATCTCGCGCGGCGACATTCTTGTCTTCATCGAGCGGCCGATCAGCGCGGTGTTCGTCGCGCTGTGTCTGATCCTCATCGGATCACAGATCTATTTCCGGCTGCGCGGCTCCAAGGCCGATCTCGAACCGGCGGCCGAGAATGTCGTAAGCGGCGAAGCTCCAACCGGACTCGCGGCGCAACGCGTGCCGGCGACGCCGGCGGAATAGCCGGTATTTGCAACTCCGCTCGTCTCCGCTAAAGCGGGAACGCAGCAATTTCCTCATCATTTCCGCGGCGCGAACCCGATTCCCGCTTTCGCGGGAATGAGCGGGAGAACCTGCCGTGGCCCCAAGAGCTAGCGCAATCCGCGCTTGAGCACGCGGGTCAGCCGATCCGAGAACAACCGGGTATCGGCAGGCCAATCGCCATCGAGCAAGCGCGCTTCGTCATACAGAAGATGCGCGGCGTCCTCCTTAAATGCACGGTCGGCCTCGCCCAGCGCCGCAAGCGCCGCGATCAGCTCATGCTGCGGATTGACTTCGAGTACCGGCTTCGATGCCGAAGTTAAACGGCCAGTGCCGGCGAGGAGCCGCTCGAGGGCGCGATCCGGCCCTTTGTCCGGGGCAACCAAACAGACTGCGCTGGCGGTGAGGCGATCCGAGGCGCGCACCTCCGCGACCGCTTCCCCGAGCGTCGATTTGAGGAAGGCGAGGAACTCCTTCACCGACTCTGAAATCGCCGGCGGCGCCGTTTGTACGGCATCGAGATGAGAGATAAGCGCAAGATCAGCGGCGCCTTGCGTTACCGACTTGAATGGCTTGCCGTCAAAACCTTCGCTCGGCACGACCCAGAAGGTGTCGACCGGATCGGTCAACAGCAGCACCTCAATACCGCGGGCACGGAATCCTTCCAGATGCGGCGACGATTTAAGCCGCGTGAGCTCGTCGCCGGTAATGTAATAGATTGTTGTCTGATTAGGCCGCAGTGACGCCACATAGTCCTTCAGGCTGCGCCAAGCATCGGACGCCGTCGTCTTGAAGCGAGCGAGCTTCAACAGTGCGTCGCGGCGCTCGAAGTCCTCATAGAGCCCCTCTTTGATCACGGCGCCGAACATGTCCCAGATCTTGGCGTAGTTTTGCGGCTCCTTGTCCGCAAGCCGCTCGAGCTCGCTGAACACCCGGCTCGCTAGGCCCTTTTTGATCGTCGCCAGGAGCGGACTTTCCTGAATCTTTTCACGCGACACGTTGAGCGGCAGGTCCGCGCTGTCGACCACGCCACGGACGAAGCGCAAATACCGCGGCAGGATTTCTGCGTCATCGGTGATAAAAACGCGCTTGACGTAGAGCTTGATGCGTCCCGCGCGATCGGGATCGAACAGGTCGAATGGACGCGAACTCGGAACGAATAACAGCGCGGTGTAGTCCTGCCGTCCTTCGGCGCGGAAATGAACGGTCGAGGCCGGCTCGTCGAAGGCGCCCGCCACGCTGCGATAAAAGTCGGTGTAATCGGCGAGCGCGATCTCGGATTTGGGCTTGGCCCATAACGCGGCGCCGTCGGTGATTTCGACTGGCGCGGCCCCGGCCTTCTCGACGATTGCAATCGGGACCGGCACATGTCCGGACTGTTCCTTGATCAATCGCTCGACGGTTGCACGCGCGGTATAGCTCTTCGCCTCGTCGGTAAGATGCAGCACGACACGGGTGCCGCGGCGTGGGGCCACGGCCCCCGCGGCCGGCGTAATCGAAAACTCTCCCTTGCCATCCGACGACCACCGCCATGCCTCCTCGGCGCCAGCGCGGCGCGAAATGACCTCGACACGCTCGGCCACCATGAAGGACGAATAAAAGCCGACGCCGAAGCGGCCGATCAGCGCCTGTCCGTCGGGGCCCTCCCCGCTTTTGCCGGCTTCGATACGATCCAGAAAAGTTTTGGTACCGGAGCGCGCAATGGTACCAAGCGCATCGATCAGCTCGTCGCGACTCATGCCGATGCCGTTGTCTTCAACGGCGAGCTGGGCCTGGTCGAGCGCGACCATTATGCGCGGCTTGGGATCATCGCCGAGGAGCGCCGGCGTGGCGATTGCTTCATAGCGCAGCCGCTCGCAGGCATCGGCGGCGTTTGCGATCAGTTCGCGCAAGAATACCGATTTGTCGGAATAGACCGAGTGCACCATCAGGTGCAAAAGTTTGGCGACGTCCGCCTCGAACGGACGGCGTTCCGATTGCGCGTTCTCGGCTGTTTGCGCGTCAGCCACGATTTTATCTCCGGCAGGTTGCAATTGCCCGGTTTCGAAATGGCAAGACAATATCCTGGATTCAAGCCCCTTTACGCGACGCCTCGCGGATACCCTTCGTCCATTTCATCTTGGGCTAGGGCCTTACAGGTGGCTTCCGGCCAGTGTGGCGCGCCACAAATTATCGTCATACGATCTGCAGAACCCTGCGGAGAATGCGCATGAGGCGACGAGAACTTGTTGCGTCACTAGGAAGTATCCTGGCGGTGTGGCCGCTGATCGCCCCAGGGCATACAGAAAGCACACCGACCTGGCCGGCACACCCGGTGAAGCTGATTGTGGGATTCGCGCCCGGCGGTCCGACCGATCTGGTCGCGCGTCTGGTCGCGCAAAAACTCACTGAAGCAACCGGCAAGAACTTCTTTGTCGAGAATCTCTCGGGTGCCGGTGGGAACGTCGGCACTGTCCGGGCAGCGAAGTCTTCGCCAGACGGGTACACGTTTCTGGTAACTGGCGGCAATATCACTAATAATCAGTATCTGTTCGCGGCGCCCGGCTACGATCCGCTAAAGGACTTCGACGCGGTGACGCTCGCCGCCGCGACACCCGTGGTGCTGGCGGTCAATCCGTCCGTCCCGGCGACGAGTGTCAAAGAGCTGGTCGCGTGGATCCGCGGCAATCCAGGCAAGGAGAGCTACGCTTCGCCCGGCACTGGCACCCCGCCTCAACTGGTTGGCGCGCTATTCCAGCATGCTTTGCAGCTCGACCTCGTGCACGTGCCGTTCGATGGCGGTGGCCCGGCTGTGCAGGCGACGGTCGGCGGGCACACGCCGATCTCGTTCGGCGCCATGGCGCCTGCAGTGCCGCTGATCAAAGCCGGTCAGCTGCGAGCGCTGGCGGTGACGGGAAAGGAGCGATCCCCGGCATTGCCGGAAATCCCAACCATGGCCGAGGCCGGATTTCCGGAGGTCGAGGGCGTAACGTGGACCGCCTTCGTAGCGCCTGCCGGCACGCCCAAGGACATTGTTGCGAGGCTTCACGACATCATCGTTGCGAGCCTCGCGCAACCCGACGTGAAGGCGAAGCTTGCGGCAATGGCCTATGTGCCGATCGGCAACACGCCACAGGAGTGTGCAGAATTCTTCCAGTCTGAGATGGCAAAGTGGGGACCAGTGATCAAACAAGCGGGCCTGAAGGCGGAATAGAATGTGACTCCGAGATCGAGAAAAAAGCGGATATCGCTCGATCGCGAGCGCATGCCGCGTTTTGCCCGGGCGTGTCAACTACGATAAACGCTCTCGCAATTCCGCAGAAATACGCTCCGCGCCGAGCACGATCACGAAGATGATTATGAGCAGTAGCGAAACCTCTTGGTACTGAAACAGATTCATAGCGGTGAGCAATTGGAAGCCGATGCCGCCGGCGCCGACAAAACCGAGCACTAGGGACGAGCGGATGTTCTCGTCCAGCCGATAAAGCGTAATCCCGAGCAGCGACGGCAGGATGCTCGGAATGATGCCATGGCTGAACACCTGGATGCGCCGCGCTCCGGTAAGCTCAAGCGCGTGGATCGGCGCCATATCCATTTGCTCGATCGTTTCCGCGAAGAGCCGGCCGAGCATGCCGACCGAATGCACGCCAAGCGCCAGGCCGCCCGGAAAGGGTCCAAGCCCGACCGCAGTTACAAACAACAGAGCCCAAACAAGATCGGGCACAGCACGGGTGAATCCGATGAGCGCGCGGGCGGCATAATAGGCAAAACGCGACGGCGTCATATTGGCGGCAGCGAGAAGCGCGAGCGGCAGCGCAATAATGATTCCGACCAAAGTACCAAAGATGGCGATGTCGATAGTCTGCAAGGTCGGCCAGAGCGTTGCGGGCAGCTGCGAGAAATCCGG
>JBPYFG010000398.1:0-4105 GCA_051986365.1 Xanthobacteraceae bacterium | reverse complement strand
TAAACCTCTGCCTTCCCTGCCCGCTTGCGCAGGCGGGTTAGAGCAGGAAAATTGTTTCGCCGATGGAATCCAAAGAACGGAGTTAAGGCGCAGGCAATGAATAACGCCGTCAACAACAAGCGCGTGTTTCTGGTCACCCCGCACGTGCCGAACGGTTATCTGGACATTCTCGGCAAGCGCGACGACGTGCGGCTCGATAAGCTCGACAATGGCGGCCTGACCGAGCCGGCAAAATCGGTGCTGGCGGCCGCGCACGCCTATCAGACCGGCTCGACGCGTGACGAGCTCGTGCGGCACTACCACACCGGCGCCGAACTCCTCCGCCACACGCCAAACCTGCTCATCGTCTCGACCAATGGCGCCGGGTACGACACCGTCGACGTGAAAGCCTGCACCGAGCGTGGCATCCTGGTCGTCAACCAGTCCGGCGGCAACGCCGAATCGGTCGCCGAGCACGTCCTCGCCATGCTGCTGTCGCTCGTCAAACGCGTGGTCGAATGCGACCGAGCCTTGCGCGCCGGCACGCTGACCGATCGCGGCGTTTTCACCGGCCGCGAGGCGCATGGCAAGACCATCGGCATTATCGGCATCGGCAATGTCGGCCGTCGCGTCGCCGAATTGTGCCGCGGCCTATTCGGCATGGACGTGCTCGCCTATGACCCTTATGTCGACGCCGAAGAAACGCGCCGCCGCGGCGCCCGCAAGGTCGAACTCGATGAGCTTCTGCGCAACGCCGATTTCGTCTCGATCAATTGCCCGCTGACCGAGGAAACCCGCGGCATGATCGGCGGGCGCGAATATGCGCGCATGAAGCCGACCGCTTATTTCATCACCACCGCGCGCGGTTTCATCCACGACGAGGCGGCGCTCGAAACGGCGCTGCGGGAAAAGAAAATCGCCGGCGCCGGGCTCGATGTCTGGGGCAAGGAGCCGCCGCCGGCCGCGCATCCGTTATTGAAATTCGACAATGTCATCGTCACGGCGCATACCGCCGGCGTCACCCGCGAGGCCCGCGCCAATATGGGCCGCATCGCCGCCGAGCAGATGCTCGACGCACTCGACGGCAAACCGCTGACGCGAATCGTCAATCCGCAGGTCTGGCCGACTTACGCCAAGCGCTTCGAGCGCGCGTTCGGGTTCGCGCCCAGGCGGTGATCACCCCAGCAGCTGAAAGTTAGCGATTAATCCCCGAAACCGTCGGAAGCTTTTTCACGCTTTCAGAGATGATGTTGGTCAGCTGCGTCACTTGCTGACTGAGCTCCGCATATTCGGCAATCTCGCGTTGAATGCGATTACCGTCGGCGCTCAGCTTTCGGCGCAGCGTTTGCAAGTCGCCGATCAGGCTGTCGACCTCGCGCGTCGATGCTTCCGCCACCCGCCGCAGCAACGCGGCAAGATTGTCGGTCGATGTTTCGGCGTCGCTGCCCTCGCCTTGCCGAAACACGGCGCTGCTGCCCCGCGCCAATTCCTGAATATTTCCTCCGATCTCGACTTCCAGTGATTTTTCAATCTCGGCTGTGCCGATCGGCCTGGCGATGTTCATGTTTGCATCCCCGATACCTATTTCACCACATCCCATACACGGCTTTATACACGGCTTTGAATGTGACGGCTTCGCGGCCGGAATCCCGTGTGCCGTCACATTGACACGATTTCCACAATCCACCCGGCGACCCCAGTCTGTTTCACCCAAATTATTAACCCAAATTGCGCCGTGTTCGCCTCGTTAACCTCCTTATTGGCGTCGCGAGCGCGCCACATTTGCGGGTGTCAATGCTCGCCTTGATCGGGGAAAGGGGCTATACTTGCCAAGGGCTTCGGTCCGATCTGCACCGGCAGACTTTGACCGGAAGATTTAGCTTCGACTAGAAGACTCGGACGGCAAAGCAGTTTCTGATTCCGATCCTGCCAGCGCTGGGGGATGGCCGCAGGTGAAGAAACGTTCCATCGCGCTTGCTTTGTGCTGCTCGCTGGTGGCATCGCCGGTATGGGCGAAGACGTTTGTGGGCGTGTTGTACCCGTTATTTGGGCCCATGGCGGCGATCGGACTTGTGGAATTGGCCAACGAACTGAAAGCGATGCCCGATGTGGAGGTAGGCACCTATCTGCATCAGTCGTGGAGGGCGTTGGTCGACGACATCAATCGGCAACCAAAAGGCACGCGTATCCTGATCGTTGGCTACAGCCTCGGCGCGAATAATGCGATTTTGGTCGCGAATAACACCGGCTACGTCGATTCAATTGTTGCGCTGCAACCGTCCATGCTCACTTCGCAGGCAAGTCTGACCGGCAAGGTGGGGAAGATCATTGAAATCTATAATCCGAATCCGTGGATGACTTTTGGCGGCATGGGCTCACAAAAGCTGGACGCGCCCAATATCGAATACGTCGTCAATAACGACACCCACCCAGGCGCGCAGTTCAACGAGCAATTTCGCAGCATCGTAAAAAGCGAGCTCGCCAGGGTCTCCGCACTTGACAATGTGCAAACGGCGCAGACGAAGGCGCTCAAACCGTCGCAAGTGGCCAAACTGGATGCGCCGAAGGACGCCAAATCGACCGCCTTGGCATACGCCGGTACGGACGCGCCGAAACACGAGCAGTCAAAACCCGAGCAGCCAAAATCTACTCAGACAAAATTTGAGTCGACAGGTCAGCAGCAAAAAACGCCGGCAGTTTTTGCCGACGCGCCGAAGCCGCAGCCGGTCTTTGCCGATGCGTCGAAGCCGGCGGCAGTTTTTGCCGACGCGCCGAAGCCGCAGCCGGTCTTTGCCGATGCGCCGAAGCCGCGACCAGTCTTTGCTGATGCATTTTTAACGTCCGCGAATGCGGGGAGCTTATTTCAACGAACGCTGACGATTTCGGATATGAAGGAATATGTGAAAAGGACCTACCCCAGTTCAACGGATTTCGTTCGGTAACTTGGCTCGTCAGCCCTGTCCGTCATTCCGGAGCGCGTAGCGCTTTCGTCGCGGAGTAGCGCAGTTTCTGGAATGACTCACCCCGTATATTCCAGGATGTGCATGCCCTCGCCCCAGCGGTCGATCAAATAAAGCCGGCCGTGTTCGTCGGCTCCGATATCGTTCGACTGGATGCCGGGCGCGCCGGCGGCCGTCTCCGGCACGTAACAGCCGATTTCTTTCGGTCGCAGCGGATCGCGCACATCGATCGCGCGCAAGCCCGCGTTGAAATAGGTGAGAAAGACGATGTCCTTCCAGGGGCCGTCGGCCGGCAGATATTCCAAAATATTATGCGCGCCGAAACGGCCGGGCCGGTCGAAATATTTCTCCCGCTCCGGCACGAAGGTTGCGACCGGCACGGGATTGCTCTCCTGCCTCGCATCGATGATCCACATGAATTGCGCGTCCCAGTATTTTTCCTTGGCGCGGGCCTCGTCGGTGACGATCAGATAGGGCCGGTCGCCGAGCGGCCAGCAGGTATGAGTCGAGCCCGGAAACGGCGGCGACCATTTGATGTGGCCGACAAGCTTCATCGCCCGCAGATCGGTGCAGTCGATGATAGAAATGCCGCCGCCCCACCAGGCGCAATACATGCGGTTGCCGCGGATCGTCGGCGGGCCGTGCAGAGTGGTCGCCTGTTCGTGCGGATGCGGATCGTTGCCGACCTCGGTTGAATCGGTCTTCATCCACGGCAGTCCCCAGATCGAAATCACTTCCGGGCGCAATGGATCGCGAATATCCAGCGTCCAGATCACGCGGCGGTCCCAGCCCGGCGCGTCGCTCGGCAAAAACGCGAGCTTGCGTTGGAGATCGACGCCGAAACGGTGCGGCCCTGAGCCCGGCATGTCGTAGAAGCCCACCGGCTTTGGCGTCGCCGGCTTCGAAATATCGAAGATAAAAAATCCGGCGCGCGCGTTCTTGCCCTTGTCGCCGGCGAGCCGCTCCGAATTCACGTAAAGGAGATCGTCGCCGACGATGCGGAGCTTGTGGCAATGCACGCCCGCCGGCGCGCGGAATTCGCCGACCTTGTGCGGCTTCTTCGGATCGCGCACGTCATGGACGGTAAAGCCTTCCGGGCCGTTATAGCTCGAGCCGCCGACTGCCCCGACATAGGCATGGCCCTTGTGTACCTGCACGAGGCTGCC
>JBPYFG010000397.1:0-3199 GCA_051986365.1 Xanthobacteraceae bacterium | reverse complement strand
ACGTCGGGAATGCCGCAGGCTTCGAGCGCGCGCCAGATCTGTGCCGCCCCGGCAATGCCTTTGAGCAAACCGGTCTCGTCAACCGGCTTGTGCTGCGGCGCGCAGGTGAGGATCGGATCGTTGCGGTGAAGGATCGTCTTCACGCGCACGAAAGGCCGCTCCTGCGTGTCGTCGGAGTAATAGCCCATCCATTCGCCGAACGGGCCTTCCGGCTTCGTGTCCCCCGGAACGGTCTCGCCCTCGATCGCGATCTCGCAATCGGCCGGAATCGGAAAGCCGGTATAAGGCCCGCGCACCACATCGATCGGCTCATCGCGAAGCCCTCCCGCAATGTCGTATTCGCTGACTTCCGGTAATGGACTAGACGCCAGCATGAACAACAGCGGGTCCTGGCCGCAAAGGATCACGACCTTCATCGCTTCGCCGCGGGCGAAATATTTGTCGCGGTGAATGCGGCCGTGTTTGCCCTCGGTGATTTGGCAACCGACCGTCTTGCCGTCATAGACCTGGCTGCGATAAGCGCCGAGATTGTACCAGCCGCTGTCGGGGTCCTTGGTGACGACACAGTCGGCGGTGCCGATGAAGCGCGCTTTGTCGCGCTCGTGGTGCCGCGGCACCGGAAATTTCAAAACGTCGACGACGTCGCCTTCGATGACATTTTCGAAAATCGGACCATCGTTGACATAGCGCGGCGGCAGCGGCCGCAGGTCCTGCATCCGCGCGTGATAACGTTGAACGATGTCGACCTTGCGGTCGTGTTCCAGCGCCAGCCCGAGCGTCAGCGCGATGCGTTTAACCGAGGAAAGCTGGCCGTAAAGCGTGCGGTAGCCTTTGCCATAGCCGGGAACGTCATCGAACAGAATGGCGGGCGCGGTGCCGCCGCTCCTTTCGGTGAGCATGTGGGTGATGGCGCCCATCTCGACGTCCCAATGCGCGCCGGAGACGCGCTTGAGCTCGCCAAGGCGCTCAACCGTGTCGATCCAGCCACGCAGCCCGCGATAGGCGCCCGCGTCCGCCATGAAGCCTCCAAGTTTCACAGTAGAAAGCGGGTATGAATTGCGCCCGCCGAGGTGTCAAGGCAAGCCGGCTCCCGCCGCAAAGTCCTCTTAAGCCGCAGCTTCGACACTGGCGCGCATGCTAAAGCGAAATAATTTCAGGTTGATTCGTTGTTTCGCTTTAGTTTGTCGTTTGAGAATGATCTTTTCCGAAAACCGGCATCCACTTTTCGGGATCATGCTGTAGGATCACGGCGGGAATCGAGCGATGGCCGTATTGCCGCAGGGTGAAGCCGCTCCGGTTGCAACCAAAGACGCAACCCAGGAAGCCAATAAAGAAGTAGCGAAGGGGGCAGAGCCGATTTGGTTCGCCTCCTATCCCGCGGGCGTGCCCAGGACGATCAACCCCGACGGCTTCCCGTCACTTTCGACGATGCTGATCGAGGCGTGCCGCCAGCACGCCGCCCGTCCGGCTTTCGAGTCGCTCGGCGCGCGCATGACGTATGGCGAATGGGAGCGCGACAGCAAAGACTTTGCCGCGTTTCTGATCGAGCAGATCGGCTGCCGCGCCGGCGACCGCGTGGCGCTGATGCTGCCCAACATGCTCGCCTATCCGGTGACGTTTCTCGGCACGCTGCGCGCCGGCTTGATCGTGGTCAATGTCAATCCACTCTACACGCCGCGCGAACTGGCCCAGCAGCTTGCCGATTGCGGCGCCGAAGTCATCATCATCCTAGAGAATTTCGCACATAAGCTGCAGCAGATCATCGCGCAGACGAAAATCCGGCATGTCGTGGTGGCGCGGCTCGGCGATTTCGTGCCGGTCATAAAACGCTGGGCCTTCAACTTCGCCAATTCGTATATCCGCCACGCGGTGCCGCCGTGGCACTTCGAGAAATTCACCATGCTACAGCAGGCCTGCGAGCGGCGGCCGAGCGAGCGCTATGAAGACGCCTGCGCACGCGGCAGCGATGTCGCGTTGCTGCAATATACCGGCGGCACGACCGGCGAACCGAAAGGCGCAATGCTGACGCATCGCAATCTGATCGCCAATACCATGCAGTGCCGCGTCTGGATTGGATCGGACGCCACGGCCGAGCACGAGCGCGTGCTCACGCCGCTGCCGCTCTATCACATCTTCTCTCTGACCGCGAACTTGCTGTCGTTTTCGCTATTGGGCGGGATGAATATTCTCATTCCCGATCCGCGCGATCTGCACCGGCTCATCCGCACCATGCGCCAGGCGAAGATCACCTGGATGTCGGGAGTGAACACGCTATTCAACGCGCTGATCAACGATCCGGAATTTGCCAGCATCGATTTTGGCGATTTGCGCGTCGCGGTGGGCGGCGGCGCCGCGGTGCAAAGCCAGGTCGCCAAGCGCTGGCGTGAAATCACCGGCAGCGAGGTGGTGGAAGGCTACGGCCTGACCGAGGCCTCGCCGGTCGTCTGCATTAATCCGTTCTTTAATCCGAAGCAGGGCACCGTCGGGCTGCCGCTGCCCTCGACCGAAGTGACGATCCGCGACGATCACGGCAAGGACCTGCCGACCGGCGAAGCCGGCGAAATCTGCGTACGCGGTCCGCAAGTGATGCTTGGCTATTGGCAGCGGCCGGACCAGACCAAGCAGGTGCTGACCGCCGACGGCTGGCTGCATACCGGCGACATCGGCGCTTTCGATCCGGACGGTTTTTTGCGGCTGCTCGACCGCAAGAAAGACATGATCAATGTCTCGGGGTTCAAGGCGTTTCCCAGCGAGGTCGAAGACGTCGCCATGCAATATCCCGGCGTGCGCGAGGCGGCCGCGATCGGCGTGCCGGACCCACGCAGCGGCCAGACCGTGAAGCTCTTTGTCATCCGCAGCGATCCGAACCTCGACGAGGCCGCGCTGAGGAAATTCATGCACGAACGGCTTGCAGGCTACAAAGTGCCGACCATCATCGAGTTCGTCGCCTCGCTGCCGAAAAGCAATATCGGCAAGATCCTGCGCAAAGATTTGCGGTGAGAACTCGTTGGTCTGCCGGCGCCTTCCTGACACGCGAATGGCGAATAGAGATGTGCCATTCGCAATTCGTCCGCTCGCCACTCGCTATTCGCTATTCACTATTCGCATTTCGCCGTGCTAACGCTTGTCGGTAAAAATCGACGGGGGGCGGCGCCGCGATGCCGAAGCTGCAGCTTTCGTTCGCCTGCGGGCTCTATGA
>JBPYFG010000396.1:0-6578 GCA_051986365.1 Xanthobacteraceae bacterium | reverse complement strand
AAACGACGTCGCCGAGAGCCCGTCCTTGCTCGGCCGCGCGCCGGTGCCGCCGCAATGAAAGATCACGGTGGAGAATAGCGGCAGCGTATTGGTGTCGGTGCCCTCGTCGACTTCGTCGACCAGCGAGCCGCCGCCGAAAATCTGCGGATTCCACAGCGACGACGCGCCTTCGGCCGGCACGCCGCCGGCAATCGCCTGATGCAGGCAGCCGGCGACCACGTCCGGCAGCATCTGCCCCACTGTGTGGCGCGCCGCGACCGGCCAAGGCCGGTTGGCGTTGAGCACGCAGCCTTCGGGCGCCGCCACCGTGATCGGCTCGAGCGAGCCGGCATTGTTCGGCACGTCCGGCGCAACCAAACACTTCACGCCGAACGCGGTATAGGCGAGGCAATAGTTGAACACAACGTTGATGCCGTAAGCCGAGGCCGGCGAGGTGCCCTCGTAATCGACGCGAATACCATCATCCGAAATCGTCAGCGCGGCATTGAGCTTAAGCGGCTTGTCATAGCCGTCCATCGTCATGCTGTTGCGATAGGTGCCCTGCGGCAGCGCGCGGATGCGTTCCAGCGTGGTGTCGCGCGACGCTTCGACGATGGTGTCGCCCAGCCGATCGAGATTGGCGATCTCGAACTCGTCCATCATCTCGACGAGGCGGCGGCTGCCTTCGTCGTTGCACGCCGCGCAGGCATAAATATCGCCTTCGACCTGCAGGGGTTCGCGCACATTGGCGCGCACCAGCCGCAGCAAGTCTTCGCTCATGCGACCTTCGCGCGCGAGCGGCATGATCGGGATCGCAAGGCCTTCCTCAAAAACCTGGCGGCCGTCCGGTCCCATGCCAAGCCCGCCGATATCGACCACATGGATGGTATTGGCGAACAGACCGACCGCTTGGCCGCGATAAAAGCTTGGTGTCACCACGGTGATGTCGTGCAGATGTCCGGAGGTGAGCCATGGATCGTTGGTGATGTAATGGTCGCCCGGCTTCATGGTCGCGAGCGGATAGACGTCGAGAAAATATTTGACCGCGTTCGCCATGGAATTGACGTGACCGGGCGTGCCGGTCACGGCTTGGGCGAGCATTCGGCCGTGCCGATCGAACACACCGGCCGAGAGATCGCCAGCCTCGCGCACCGAGGTCGAGAATGCTGTGCGCAGCATGGTCTGCGCCTGCTCTTCGACCACGGCGATCAGCCGGTTCCACATGATCTGGGTATGGATCTGCGCGAGCGCGGCGTTCGGGCGTGCAACCATGAAATCAAACCTCGGGGCGGGTCAGCGCAATATAACCGAACTTGTCGACCTGCGCCTCGAACAAAGGACTGACAACGGTGGAGGTGTCGTCCTCGGCGATCACCGCGGGACCCGAGATCTTTGCGCCCGGGCTGAGATCGCCACGCCAATAGATCGGCACGTTTTGAAATTCGCCGGCCTGCGAATCGAACAGCAAGCGCCGCGCCCGTGGTTTTGGCTCGCTCGGCTGCATTGGCATCGCGCTTGCGAGCTCGCCTTGCGCCGGTGTGCTGATCGTGACCACCCAGCTTAAGATTTCAATGTCGACGCCAGGGATCGGCCGGCTATAGAGCCGACGATAGGCGTCTTCGAACAATGCGATGATCGCCGCGCGATCGGCGCTATTGAATATACGCACTGGAAGCTCGACTGCGATCTCGTGGCCCTGCCCGCGGTAACGCATGAAAGCCGAGCGACGTTCGGCAAGCGGTGCATCGGGAGCGCCACGCCGCACGATCGCTTCGGCTTCGGTGCGCATGTCCGCGAGTAGCCGGTTGGCACTCTCCGGCTCGAAACTCGACAACCGCATCAATCGGCCATGCACGACTTCATAGGCAACGGGCGCCCGCAACAATCCCACCGCGGAGCCGACGCCGGCATTGGCCGGAATGAGAACGCGGCTGATGCCGAGTTTCTCGGCGACCCGCGCGGCATGCAGCGGCGCCGCGCCGCCGAACGCGACCAAAGTCCGCGGTCGCAAATCCTTGCCGCTTTCGATCGCATGCACGCGCGCAGCATTGGCCATGTTCTCGTCGACCATTTCACTGACCCCGAGCGCGGCGTGTTCATCGGCGAGGTCGAGTTTGGCGCCGAGTCGTTCGGCGATGGCGCGTTGGGCGGCATTGGCGTCAAGCCGCATCTTGCCGCCGGAAAACGTCGCCGGATCGATCCGGCCAAGAACGAGATCGGCATCGGTCACGGTCGGTTCGCTGCCGCCGCGGCCGTAACAGACCGGGCCAGGTTCGGAGCCCGCGCTTTGCGGGCCGACCGCAATCCGCCCAAGGGAATCGATTGCCGCGATCGAACCGCCGCCGGCGCCGATCTCCACCATTTCGATCACCGGGATTCGCAGCGGCAAGCCGCTGCCTTTCGTGAAACGATAGACGCGCGCCACCTCGAAAGCGTGTGAGGTCTGCGGCCAACCCTGATCGATGAAACAGATTTTTGCCGTCGTGCCGCCCATGTCGAACGACACGACCTGATCGAGCCCATGCTGACGGGCAATGCAGGCAGCAAAGATCGCGCCGCCGGCCGGTCCGGATTCGACGAGACGCACTGGAAAGCGGATCGCCGTCTCGGTCGTGGTGATGCCGCCGCCCGAAGTCATCAGCAACATCGGGCAGCGGAAGCCGGATTGCTCGAGCGCGCGCGCGAGTTTGCTCAGACAGCTGCCGATCAGCGGTTGCAGATAGGCATTGGCGCATGCGGTGGAGAAACGTTCGTATTCGCGCATTTCCGGCGACACATCCGACGACAGGCTCACCGCGACATGCGGCAGCCGCCGCGCCACCGCCTCGCCAACCCGCTGCTCGTGCCCTGGATTGGTAAAACTGTGCAGAAATCCGACTGCCACCGCCTCGATGTTTTGCGCAGCGATGTGATCAAGCGCGCGCGTCACGCTCGCTTCATCGAGCGGGACGAGCACATTGCCTTGCGCATCGATGCGTTCGCGCACCGGCAGGCGCAGCCGGCGCGGCACCAAAGGCGGCGGCAGGTCAATATTGACGTCGTACTGCTCGAAACGATTCTCATGGCGGATTTCGAGGACGTCGCGAAAGCCTTCGGTGGTCAGAAGCGCGGTCTTGGCGCCCTTGCGTTCGATCAGCGCATTGGTTGCAAGCGTCGTGCCGTGGATGATCAATTGCACCTCGCCGGGCTTGATGCCGGCTTCGCCAATGATCGCGCGCACGATCGCAAGCACTCCTGTTTCCGGAGCGCGCGCGGTGGTCAGCCCCTTGGCGGTAAAACGGCGATCGCCGATTTCGAGCGCTACGTCGGTAAACGTGCCGCCAATATCGACGCCAAGCCGGATTGCGGGAGAGGATGCCACGGGCGGACCGCTGAGAGATCGGACTACAAAAGCGGCGCTATATGCCGGCTCTTTGCCAGGCTTGTCCATCGCACCGCAAAGACCGCATTAGCAAAGGCCGGCACTGGCAAAGATCTGGATTAGCAAAGACCTGCACTAGCAAAGACCTGCATTGCGCAATAACCGCGTTGCGCCCGCATGGGGCCGGGTGCATCATGTACATCGAGTCCGTGTGAATTTCAGAAACCGGACCTACCGACCAAAAGCGGATCCAAAAAGCGGATCCCAAGGAGCGGCGGCCATGTACGACATCGTCATTCGCGGCGGTACCATCATCGACGGCACCGGCAAGGCCGCGTTCACGGGTGACGTTGCCATCGCCGACGGGCGCATCGCCGCGATCGGCGGCAAACAGGGCCCCGCCAAGCGCGATATCGCTGCCGATGGGCTTCTTGTTACACCGGGCTGGGTCGACGCACATACTCATTATGACGGCCAGGCGATGTGGGACCCATTATTGGCGCCCTCGTGCTGGCATGGCGTGACCACGGTGCTGTTCGGCAATTGCGGCGTCGGCTTCGCCCCGGTGAAGAAGCACCATCGCACCGCGCTGATGGATTTGATGGAAGGCGTGGAAGAAATTCCCAATCCAGTGCTCGCCGCCGGGCTGAACTGGGAGTGGGAAACCTTTCCGCAATTCATGGACGCACTGGAGCGGCGGCCGCACGCGATCGATATCGGCGCGCAAGCCGCGCATCTGCCGCTGCGCGTCTACGTTATGGGCGATCGCGCGGTGCGCCGCGAACCGGCAACGGCCGACGACATCGCCGAGATGCGCCGGCTCACCATCGAGGCGCTGCAATGCGGCGCGTTCGGCTTCACCACCTCACGCACCGACTCGCACAAGACTCCGGATGGCGAACTGGTGCCGTCGCGCGACGCCGATGCCGACGAGCTGGTCGGCATTGGCTCGGCGCTGGGCGCGGTTGGCATGGGCGCGTTCGGCATGAACAGCGATTTTGACGACGAGGATTATGAGCTGGCCTGGATGACCAAGCTCGCGCGCCAGACCGGGCGGCCGGTCTGGTTTTTGCTGACCGACCGCTACGAGGATCCGCAACGCTGGCGGCGGCTAATCAACGCCACGCACGCCGCGCGCGCGCAAGGTATTTCGTTCACGGCGCAGATTGCCGGTCGCCCCATCGGCGTGATGATGGGGATCGGCACCGCGCTCAATCCGTTCACCGTGCGGCCGAGCTATAAGAAAATCGAATCGCTGCCGATCGATGAGCAGCGCCGGCGGCTGCGCGACCCGCAAGTGCGGCGACAGATTCTCGCCGAAGCGCCATCCGATGCCGACGTCGCCAAGCTCGCGCAATTCCGTCAGGCGGTGACGCGCAAGTGGGACCGCTTCTATGTCATGGGCGATCCGCCGGATTACGAGCCGGCGCCGGAGAAGAGCGTCGCCGCGATTGCCGCGCGCGAGGGCCGGCCGCCCGACGAAGTCGCTTACGACTACATCACTGGTGGCGAAGGCCAGTATCTGTATTTCCCGGTGGTGAATTATGTGTCCGGCGATCACGCACCGATCCATGAGATGCTCAACGATCCCGCTTGTCTTCTTGGCTTGAGCGACGGCGGTGCGCATTGCACGTCGATCGTGGACTCCGGCGTGCCGACCTTCATGCTGATGCATTGGGGCCGCGACCGCAGCCGCGGACCGCGGCTGCCGCTCGAACATCTGGTCAAGCGCCAGACCAGCGAGACCGCCGATTTCTTCGGTTTTTCCGACCGCGGACGGTTGGCGCCCGGACTGCGCGCCGACATCAACGTGATCGATTTCGGCAATCTCAAAGTGCGCAAGCCCGAACTTGTGCACGATATGCCGGCGGGCGGCAGGCGCTTCGTGCAACGCGTCGAAGGCTATGAAGCGACGATGGTCGCCGGCACGCCGATCTTCGAGCGCGGCGAGCATACCGGCGCCATGCCCGGCCGCCTGGTGCGCGCCGGACGCGAAAGCGCGGTGCTGGCGGCGGAGTAAGCGCGCGCGCCGCTTTACTGAAATATGCGTCGCCGACGGGAAACCCGCGTCGTGGTGGGAAGCGCGACCTTGGCCAGCAAAGCACTTGGATTTGCGGCCTCTTAGCCGCGGTCTTGCGGAAACGACGGCCATCCGTCTTAATCGAAGCAAGTAAAGCCGCACGAGGGATGCGCCAAGGGGGAACGCACACGGCCACGAAAGTTGATGTCATCGCACTGATCGACCGCCATCCGGTCACGCGATTTCAGATCGGCGTTTTGATCCTGTGCATGCTGGTGGCCGCGCTCGCTGGCTTCGACACCCAGGCGATCGGTTATACCGCGCCGGCGATCGCCGCGGTGATCCATCTGCCGATGCCACAGTTCGGTCAGGTCGGCTCGGCAGGACTGCTCGGCGCTGCGCTTGGTGCGCTGTCGTTCGGACCGCTTGCCGATGTCTTCGGCCGCAAGTGGTTCACGATCATCGCTGTCGTGGTCTTTGCGGTGTTCAGCTATCTCACCTCGACCTCGACGTCGCTCGAACAACTGCTGGCCTATCGTTTCTGCTGCGGGCTCGGACTTGGCGGCGTGACGCCGGCATTCCTGGCGATGGGCGCCGAGCTTGCGCCCAAGCGCCTGCGGGACGTGTTCGTCACTGTCCTGTTCGCGTCGTTTCCCGGCGGCGGATTAATCGGGTCGCTCACCAGCGCCTGGGTGATCCCGACTTTTGGCTGGCAATCGGTGTTTTACATCGGCGCGGTGGCCCCGCTGATTATCGCGGTGGTGCTCGCGATCTGGCTCCCAGAATCAATCCGCTTCCTGCTCGCCCGCAACATGCGCCAGGAGGATGTCCGCCGCACGCTCGAGCGCATCATGCCCGGCGAAGTGCCCGCCGGCGCCGAGCTGGTCGCCCCGCCCGATCCGGCGCGCGAAGGCGTGCCGGTGAAGCATCTGTTCATGGAAGGCCGCGCCATTCCGACGCTGCTCCTGTGGGTGCCGTTCTTCACGGTGTTCATGATCCTCGTCACCGTGACGTTCTGGACGCCGGCGGTGCTCAGTTCGGTCGGCTTCTCGCTCTCGGTTGCCGCACTGATCATCGGGCTCAATAATCTCGGCAGCATCATTGCCAGCGCAACGTCCGGGTGGGCGGTGAATCGCGGCGGCGCGTTCCGGGTGCTAATTCCGGGCTTCATCCTCGGCGGCATGTCGCTCGCCTGGTTCGGTCAGGCCACCACATCGG
>JBPYFG010000395.1:0-3556 GCA_051986365.1 Xanthobacteraceae bacterium | reverse complement strand
GGCGTGACGTCGCGGCCGGTGAACCCGGTTCCGCCGGTGGTGAGGATGACGTCGATCATCGGATCGGCGATCCAGGCTTTGACCCGGGCGCGGATCGCCTCGACATCGTCGGGCACGAGGCTGCGCTCGGAGACGACATGTCCGGCCGATACGATGCGCTGCACTAACAGCGCGCCCGATTTGTCGTCCTTGAGCGAGCGCGTGTCGGAGATCGTCAGCACTGCGAATTTTAGCGGCACGAACTGTTTCGATTCATCGATCCCTGGCATCGATGTTCCTTTACATCTGGGTCGTAATTAGAGCACCTTTCGCGCCGATTAACAAAGCGTTTCCCGGCATTTATTGCCTAGCGCGCGCACCGCACGATTAAGCCGTTTTTTACCTTGCACCGGCATCATCGCGGCCGTCGGTTTGTAGGTCCCGCGTCGCCGACCGCGTCGCCAGAGTCAGAGTTCTGAGTCATGGTTGTGTCGCGTCGCGGGGCGTCCCTCAGGACGCCCCGCGTGAGTTTTGAGTCCAAGAGTTTTGACTCCGCTGCGTCGGCGCGCGTAATCGGCGGCGATTGCGTGGCCGAACTGGAAAAGCTTCCCGCGGGTTGCGTCGATCTCGTCTTTGCCGATCCGCCCTATAACCTGCAGCTGCAGGGCGACCTCAAGCGGCCTGACGATTCCCGCGTCGATGCCGTCGACGACGCCTGGGACAAATTTGCAAGCTTCGGCGCCTACGACGACTTCACCCGCGCCTGGCTCCTGGCCTGCCGCCGCGTGATGAAGCCGAATGCCACGCTGTGGGTAATCGGCTCTTATCACAACATCTTTCGGGTCGGCGCGCTGCTGCAGGACCTCGGCTTCTGGATCCTCAACGACATCGTCTGGCGCAAATCTAATCCGATGCCGAATTTCCGCGGCCGCCGCTTCACCAATGCGCATGAAACACTGATCTGGGCCGCGCGCGACTCGACCAACCGCAACTACACATTCAATTACGAGGCGCTCAAAGCCGGCAACGACGACGTTCAGGTGCGCTCGGATTGGTTCATTCCGTTGTGCACCGGCGAGGAGCGGCTCAAAACCGGCGACGGCAAGAAGCTGCATCCGACGCAGAAACCGCAAGCGCTGTTGGCACGCGTCATACTTTCCGCCTCGCGCCCCGACGATCTGGTGCTCGATCCGTTTTGCGGCAGCGGCACGACCGGCGCCGTCGCCCACCGCCTGCGCCGCCGTTTCATCGGCATCGAGCGGAACGCCGACTATGCCGCCGCCGCGCGTAAACGCATCGATGCGGTCGAGCCGCTAGTGCAGCCGGCGCTGGCCCCATTCATGACCGCGCGCGAAGCGCCGCGCGTGCCGTTCGCCTCGCTCATCGAGCGCGGTCTGGTATCGCCCGGCGCAAGCCTCGTCGATGCCAAGCGGCGGCATCGCGCTTTGGTGCGGGCCGATGGCGCGCTGACATTCGGCGAAGCGGTTGGTTCGATTCATCGGATCGGCGCGCTGGCACAGGGGCTCGAAGCCTGCAACGGCTGGACCTATTGGCACGTGGAAACGCCGCAGGGTCTCACTTTAATTGACGTGCTGCGTGCGCAAGTGCGCGCCGAAATGGCTTAACGGACGCTACCGTCCCAATCCCTGCGCTACGACTTTTCGCATGAGGCTCGGCAGGGCTTCGTCGCCAAGTTCCGCGATCGCAATCCAGCGCATCCCGGCCGGCGCCGGGGCTTGGCGCGGAAGCTCAGTCCTGTAGACGGTGAGTTCGAGCGGAAAATGCGTGAAGACATGGCGGACCACACCTGGAAGACGTCGCCACAAGACCTCCCTCTCGCCTCCGGGGAGAGGGAAATAAAATCGCGGCGCTGCGGCGAGCGCTTGGTTTTCGTCAAAATCCGCCGCCCAGGCGGTGGTCGGGACTTCGGCCATGCCACCCAAAAGTCCGCGCGCGGGGCGGGTGCGCAACAGCACGCAATCATCGGCGCGGCGCGCGACAAACGCGGCGCCGCGGCGGAGCGTGCCTTCGCGTTTAGGCGCGCGGCGCGGAAACAATTCGGCGTCGCCGCGTGCATACGCGACGCATGAACCATTCCATGGGCACAGTACGCAGGTCGGTTTCTTCGGCGTGCAAATCGTGGCGCCGAGATCCATCAGCGCTTGGGCAAAATCGCCGGTGCGCCTGGCGGGCGTCAGAGCCTGCGCATGCCGCGCGATCTCGGCTTTGCCGCCAGGCAACGGCGTCGCCAGAGCATGCAGCCGCGCGATGACGCGCTCGATATTGCCATCGACCGGGGCGGCTCGCTGATCGAAGGCGATCGCCGCGATGGCTGCTGCCGTATAGGCGCCGATGCCCGGCAGTTCGCGCAAAGCGCTCTCGCTTGCCGGGAATTGACCGCCATAATGTTCAACCAGTGCGCGCGCGCAAGCGTGCATGTTGCGGGCGCGCGCGTAATAGCCAAGCCCCGCCCAGGCCGTCAGGACCTCGTCGAGCGACGCGGCCGCGAGCGCTTTGAGATCGGGCCACCGCGCCAAAAACCGTGCGTAATAGGGCGCGACCGTCTTGACGGTGGTCTGCTGCAGCATGGTTTCGGACAACCAGACGCGATAGGGATCGCTGCGCTCGCCGGGCTGTGCCCGCCACGGCAGCGCGCGCCGGTACCGGTCGTACCAGGCGAGGAGGTCGGCGGCCTGCGGCCTGCGCATTTGTCCCCGCTGCTCACTTGGGCGGGAAGCCGCAGACTTCTTTCCGCGCGTCTTTTTTGTGCGAGTGTTGGCTGCTAGCGTCATCCCTTACCAATGGCGGAGCATCGCGCCAGGAACAAGCGCTCATGAACAAGCCCTCGCGTCCGTTCGCCCGTCCGCTGCGCGAGCTGCTCGGCAAGCTCGTCGGCGACGCCTTCGCGCGGCAGGGTTTCGCCTCCGCCGAATTGGTCACGCGCTGGGACGATATCGTCGGCCAGGAGATCGCGGCTCATAGCGAGCCGATCAAGCTGCAATGGCCGCGCCGGGTCGACGGCGAAGACAGCGAATCGGGTACGCTGGTGCTGCGTGTCGAAGGCCCCGCCGCGATCGAAATTCAGCACCTCGCCGCACTGATCTGCGAGCGGGTCAACCGCTTCCTCGGCTGGCGTGCGGTCGGACGGCTGGCTTTACGCCAGGCGCCGCTGCGGCGGCGCCAGATACGGGCGCGGCGCAAAATGGACCCCGCCGCCACCGCGCCGATCGCCGAAAACCTGTCCGACATCAAAGACGAGGAGTTAAGGCAGGCGCTGGCTCGGCTCGGCGCGGCTGTCAGCCGCGCCGACCGGCACTAAGCCGGGCTGCGGCGCAGTTGCCGCCGCCCTTGGCGCAGTGGCCTGCTAATGCCACATTATTGCTGCAGAACATTCTGCATTCCCAAATTTGGAGGCATCTTTGTCGCTTACCCGCCGCAAATTCGTTGTTTCGGCTGCGCCGCTCACCTTTGCCTTTACCGGCCTCGGCGGTGGCGTTGCCGCGTTGTTTTGCGGTCCCGCCAGGGCCGACGACAATCCCTCGCCCGCCGATCTGGCCGACGCCGGGCCGGACGGCGA
>JBPYFG010000394.1:0-4669 GCA_051986365.1 Xanthobacteraceae bacterium | reverse complement strand
CGAAGGGCTGTTCCGCCTATTGGAATCGCTCGGGCACCGCGCTGCCGAAAAGGCCTTTCTGCCGGATGCCGGCATTTGGGAATATCGCGGCCGCCAGCGCATCCACACTCATTCGGCGGCGATGTGCTGGGCCGGTTGCCAGCGGCTCGCCGCGATCGCCATGCGGCTAGGGCTTGAGCACCGCGCCAAATACTGGAACGGCATCGCCGAGCCGCTGCATGCCGAACTCCTTGAGCGCGCCTGGAATCAGAAGCGCGGCGCCTTTACCGCAGCGTTCGGCTCGGACGATCTCGACGCCAGCGTGCTCCTGCTCGCCGATCTCGGCGTGGTCGAAGTCGACGATCCGCGCTTTGCCTCCACCGTCGCCGCGATGGAGCGCGAGCTGGTGCGCGAAAAGCATGTCATGCGCTATGCCAGCGCCGACGATTTCGGCATGCCGGTGACCGCGTTTCTGATCTGCCGGTTCTGGCTGATCGACGCGCTGTGGTCGCTCGGCCGGCGCGATGCCGCCCGCGATCTGTTCGCCGACGCCATGCAGCACCGCAATCGCTACGGGCTTCTTTCCGAAGACATCGATCCGCAGACCGGCGTGCTGTGGGGCAATTTCCCGCAGACCTATTCGATGGCCGGACTTATTCTCTCGGCGATGCGATTATCGCGCAGCTGGGAAGACCGCTACTGGCGCGGGTGAAGTAAGCCGCGCATTGCAGCCAGACGGTCGGTCGAATGAATCACCGCTCTGTCAGCTTGAACTCAATGCGGCGATTGCGACGGTAGGCGTCCTCCGTCGTACCACTATCGATCGGCTGGAATTCGCCGAAGCCGGCAGCCACCAGCCGCGATGGTTTCACGCCTTTCCCAACCAGATATTGAACCACGGAGATCGCTCGCTCCGCCGACAGATCCCAATTCGATTTGAACTGTCCGATGATCGGCCGCACATCGGTATGACCGTCAACGCGCAGTATCCAGGCAATTTCAGCTGGAATCTGACCTTCCAATTCGACGATTGCGGCCGCTACCTTGTCGAGTTCGGCGCGACCTTCTGGTTTCAGATCGGCCCTGCCGGTGTCGAAGAATATTTCCGATTGCAGGACGAAACGATCCCCGACGATACGGATGTCGGGTCGATTGCCTAAAACTTCCCGGAGCTTACCAAAAAAATCCGAGCGGTAGTTCGAGAGCTCCTGAACATGTTGGGCCAGCGCAACATTGAGCCGCTGGCCAAGGTCGCTAATACGTTCGTCGGATGCTTTGTTTTTTTTCTGAGAGACGTCGAGCGCCGCCCCCAATGCAGCCAACTGATCACGCAACGCGGCAATCTGCTGGTTGAGCAGGTCGACCTGGCCGAGGGCCTTGCTTGAAATATCTTTCTCGCCTTCGAGTTGGCCCGTGATCTCATTCAGCTTGCCTTCCGCCGTCACCTGCGCCGCGGCGGCGCCCTCATACAGACCCTTAAATTTTTCGCGATCGTTCTGCGTCGTCGCAAGCGAAGCTTGCAGGCCGGAGAGCTGCTTTTCCAGGTCGGCATTGCTGGTCTTTTCCATGGACAAGAGTTTAGACAAGAGCGCAATTTGCCCGTTAAGGTGCTGCAGTGCCGTGTCCTTGCCGTGAACTTCCTGTTGCAAATAAAATTGGACGACAACAAAAACGCTAAGCAGAAAAATGATGCTGAGAATCAGGGTCGATAATGCATCGACGAAGCCCGGCCAATAGTTCATGCCGCTTTCACCGCGGCGCATTCGCGCGAGCGCCATGGGTCACTGTCCAGGTTTTTTCATCAGGCTGGCACACAAATGCGGGCTAGAACGCGTCATTTGCGGTTAAGTCTTCTCTTCGACCGGCTGCCTGGTGGACGGCGGAATCGAGCTCACCACTTCTCCTCGTGCAGCGTTGACCTGCAGGAGGTTCTTGATCTCGCGGTGCCGCTCGGCCTGGCTATCCACCCAATCCCGGATCGTCTGCTGCTCAACGCGCATTTGCTGAACCAGCCCGTTGACCGCTTCGGCGAGATTGGCCATGGCGGCCGAGGCGGCTTTGTTGCCGCCGGCCTCGCTGACCGCCGCGCGTAGTCGCTCAATCGCGTTGCGCATGTCGCCGGAACCGCCCTCGGCGAGGATGGGTTCGCCGCTATCGTCGTAAACCGTGGTCGAGAGCCAGTCCTCGAGCTCGGTATAGAATCGGTTCTGGGCTCCGCTTGATTGCAGATCGAGAAAGCCAAGCACCAAAGAACCCGCGAGGCCGAACAAAGACGATGAGAACGAAATTCCCATGCCGCTGAGCGGAGCGGCAAGACCGCCGCGCAGCGCATCGAACATCGAGGCCGCATCTCCCGTCGCCTTCAATCCCTGGATTACGCCGCCGACAGACGTGACCGTCTCAATCAAGCCCCAGAACGTGCCAAGCAGACCGAGAAAGACCAAGAGCCCGGTCATGTAACGCGAAACGTCGCGCGCCTCATCGAGCCGCGTCGCGATCGAATCCAGAATACCGCGCATCATCTGCGCCGAAATTGTCATGCGCCCGGGGCGGCTCCTGAGAATGGATGCCATGGGCGCCAGAAGCACCGGCGAGCGTTTGACCGCGAGTCCCGAATCGCCGAGGCGAAAGCTGTTGACCCAGGCGATCTCGGGATAGAGCCGCAGTATTTGCCGCAACGCCAGTCCAATGCCGAACAGGAGCACCAGGATGATCAACCCGTTCAGGGCCGGGTTGGCCATGAACGCGATTTCGATTTGCTTGCGCAACGCGGCGACAATCGCGCCCACCAGCACCACAAATACCAGCATGCGGAGGAGGAAGACGCGCGGCGAAGTCAGTTTGAGCGGATCAAGTTCTCGTGCCATGAGCATAGAGTTAAACAGCGCCGTTGAATCCGTTCGCGAATATGGCACAGATCGCCGATAAATAAAGACCGGGACGGGCAAAGCAGGGCTCGTAAAATTATCGATTGTCGCACGCGATCGCCTTACCCCTGCCAAGATCAACTGTTTGCGCAACCAAGCTTGGCGCTTAACCCGCGCAGTGCGCGCCGTCCACGGCATCACAAGCCGAACGCAACCGATGACTGCACGTCGTCGCCGATAGCCGAGACGGCGCGTGGCCGCGTGCGATCTGTGCGCCGAGGCCGGGCAGCACCGCAATCGCTGGGGCTCCTCTCCGAAGACGTTGTCCGCGTTCGTTTGCCGGGTGGCCGCCGCGCCTCTTTGTCGATAAGATTTCCGCATGGCTACCCTCACCGCAGCGCCGGACCTCAACGCCATGGCTGACGACGTGCTGGCGGCGTTAAGTAACCATCGGCAAATACCGACCTTCTCCTCGCGCGCGGGCGGCTTGACTGTGGACCAGGCCTATCAGGTCATCGCGCTGGTTCGGGCCGCTTTTGAAGCCCGCGGCGAAAAAATCGTCGGCCGCAAAATCGGCTTCACCAACCGGGAGACGTGGAGGATCTACAGCGTGCGTTCACCCATTTGGGGGTATGTCACAGATCACTCCATGCACCAACTCGCAGATGGAAGTGTCCTGCGGGTGGGGAATTTTGTCGAACCTCGCATCGAACCGGAAATCATTTTCGGCCTGAAAGCGGCACCGGCCCCAGGCATGAACGAAGCCGCGCTGCTCGATTGCATCGAATGGTTGTCGCTAGGCTATGAAGTTGTGCAGTCGATCTTTCCCGGTTGGAAATTCGCGGCCGCGGATGCGGTCGCTGCCAACGGCCTCCATGGAGCGCTTGTGGTAGGGAGGCGGCATGCAATGGCGCCGCGCAAGACCGAATGGCAGCGCGAACTCGCGACTTTTGGGGTTGAACTACATTGCAACGGAAAACTGAGCCAGCGGGGCGGCGGCAGCCTCGTGCTTGATAGTCCCTTGCTGGCGCTCCGCCATTTGGTCGAATTGCTGGCGGAGAATTTGCACAATCCGCCCCTGCAGGCGGGTGAAATTATTTCGACCGGAACTTTGACGCTTGCGATGCCGGTTCGTGCGGGCGAGACATGGACCACAAAGGCTTCCGGCATTCCGCTTGACGGACCCACACTTCAGTTTGAATAGGAACCACACGCGGCTGTCGCGGCTGGGAAACACTGGCGCGGCTGAAAATAAGCCGCCCACTTATTGCTGCACATCATTGCTGCACGTCATGTCCGCATCGCGGCACAAGCTCCGCGTCGCGCCAAGCCGTTTGAGCGCCAAGCGCAGACATCGCCGAGGCTATGGTGCATAGGGTTGCGCGCCGTCATGTCGCAGAGATGCAAATGTCTGCTATGCAATTTCCTCAATGCGATCTGCGGACGGCTCATTACGTGGGAAGGCTGCTCGCCCCTCGTGCAATGCATTGGCGGACATGAGATTTTTTCTGCGTCTGTGCGAGCGCATGCACACGTATGGGTTGGTGCCAAGACGATATGCAAAAACAGATAATCTAAAACGACTCTCGGTTCTTCCGTTTCTCAATCTTGCGATTAGTAAAATGCAGGAGACGAGCCATTGGCCTGCGCATCGTTGGAATGTCGTGAGCGAGCAGCGCAAGTCCAACTGGCAGCATCCAAATGCCTACTATCGGGAGCGGGAGAAAGCCGAGCACTCCGCCACCGACGAGTGCGACACCAGTCGGCACTCGCATCCATATCGCACGCTCTCCACGAAGGCGGTTCAGACTATGACTGACCCA
>JBPYFG010000393.1:0-8118 GCA_051986365.1 Xanthobacteraceae bacterium | reverse complement strand
GCGCGCGCTCAGGCTTGCGACGGCCTTTCCCTTTCCGTTGCGTGTCGATTTTGCGAGCGCCGGCGCGCCGAGCGCGATCGCCGCAACGAGCGCGACTGCAGCGAATTTCGATAATTTACGATGCATGATCTTTTTCTCCCGAGCGACCAAGGCGTGAACGCTTTGGTGTTTGAATCGGGGTGATCGAATCCAGACGCTGGAATTCCTTCACTGTTGCGTGAGGCCACTGCGTCACGCGCGGATCAGCATTGAGATCCACTAGTGTCCGGAATCCGAAGTTCGTCAGCATTGCGGCACGCTCGTACGAACTTCGGAATCGATAAGGACACTAGCAATTGCTTCCTTTCTAGTGCCGCCTTTGAACCCGAAGTTCGCATTAGAGGCTCCGAAGGCTTGTGCAAACTTCGAGTTCGCGGCACTTGCGTTGAATTTCGCCGCTCGACGCGAATGAGCTATGCTCAGTCGACTGCCAGCTAGGCGAAAAGTTTTCTCATTTCTCGTCGCGGCGAAGGGCGCCTTGCGATAGGTTCTCGCCGGTGAAGAAATGCAAGCGGCCCGCGACGCGAAGTTCATGCTGCAATCAACATTTTCAACAGTCGAGACGCGAAGATCGTGGGTCGTCGCGGCGGCGGCGCTGTTGATCATGGCAATCGCCTTTGGCGCGCCGTGGATCACGCTGGTCGCGCTCAAGGACATCGCCGCCGAGGTGAGAGGCGTACGCTCGATTCCGGCCTTTGCCAGCGCCTTGATGTGGATCGGATCGGGAGTCGGCGGCATCCTGATGGGACGAGTCGCCGAACGCATCGGCATCCGCGTCACCGTGATCTTCGGCGCCTTGATGGTTGCGTTCGGCTTGGCGCTATCGAGCTTGGGCCCTTCTCTACCGCTCTATATCGGGCACGGCCTGTTGATGGGGCTGCTCGGCATCGGCGGGATCAATGCGCCGTTTTACGTCTATGTCAGCCGCTGGTTCGATCGGCGGCGCGGCTCGGCGCTGGCTCTGATCTCCAGCGGCGCCTATTTGGCCGGCGCGCTGTGGCCGCCGGTCTTTGCGCGGTTGATCGCCTATGCCGGTTGGCGCCATGCCATGCTCTACTACGCGGCATTCGAACTCTTGCTGATCGTGCCCGCAGCAGCACTCGTTCTGGCGCCGCCGCCGCAACCGGAGCGGCATCCCAGGAAGCACGAAGCGGGTGTGCCGAAATCGGTGCTCGGCTGGCCGCCGAATCTGGTATTCGCGCTGCAGATGGCGGCGATTTTTACCTGCTGCATTCCGATGGCGATGCCGCAAACCCATTTGGTGGCGTTCTGCAGCGATCTCGGCATCAGCGCCGCGCATGGCGCCGCCATGGTGTCGGTTCTGCTTGGCGCTGCCTTCTTCAGCCGCCAGTTCTGGGGTCTGATTTCGGATCGGATCGGCGGTCTCTACACCATGCTCCTCGGATCGGCCTGTCAGGCGGTTGGGATGATGGCCTTTCTGCTGACTCAAGACGAGGTCGGATTGTTCACGGTCGCGGCGCTGTTCGGCTTCGGATTCAGCGGTCTGGTGCCGGCCAACGTGCTGACATCGCGCGAATTGTTTCCGGTTGAGGACGCCTATTGGCGAATGCCGACATTATTGTTGTGCAGTGGCTGGGGCATGGCGACGGGCGGCTGGCTCGCCGGAATTCTCTACGATCATTTCGGCTTTTACGCGCCCGCCTTTGCGGCGGGGCTCGCGGCCAATCTTCTCAATTTTGCTTTTATCAGTACGCTGGCGCTGCGGCGCAGCCGCTTCGCGATGGCGTAGCAGCTGAAAATCGCTCGGGAATAAAACTTCGTGGCGGCCGGCATTTTGCCGGGATCAGCAGTGCGCGGCATTTTGCCGACTTCGGCGGCCGTTTTGATCACGCCGCTTCGGACGCTTCGGGCACGGTTTTGGTTTTGGCGGTCCGTACTGGTACGGGGATCCTACGGCCACTACTACGGTTATGGTTACGACAGCTGCTACGTGCTCACAGCGTCGGATTAGGTGTGGGTCTGCTACTGAGATCAGGCGTCGTGGGCCTCATGCGTTTCCTGGATCAACAAGACATGAGGCGCGATCACTAAATGGCGATCAGGGAATACTTGATCATCGAGGCGAATCTCTATGAGCAAAAGAGCGGTAATGAGGTCACGCCGCGTTTTTACGAGGAACCCGATTCTTGGTGGAGGTCCGCCATGCTCCGCTTCATTGTTGTCAATGACCGCACCCCGCGCGCGGACGCCCATTGCGCCTTGTGCTGCACGGCGATCACCGGCGGCTATATCCGGGAGATCGGTACGAAATTTTGCTACTGCAGTCGCGGCTGCTTCGCCAGTCATTCCCGGCTCGGGCAACTTGTCATCGAACATCGTGCGAAGGCCGCGTCATGAGATGCGATCATTGCCGCAAACCATTAGGTCCGCGCGTGCATCGCTATTGGCGGATGCGATTTTGCTCGACGAGCTGCGAAGCAGCATATCTGGCGCGTCTTAATCCGCAGACACGACAAAAACTAGCGGAAGGAATCCGATCTTGGGCGACGAGGCCGGAGCACAATGCTATTTGAAGCGATCCTAGTGTCCTGAAACCGACGCTTTAACGACAGGCGGCCGTGCCCGCGCGGCGCAGAAATTCGCCACCGCCGCGGCGATTGCGGCGCTGGTGAGCGCGCGCCGCTCCGGCGTTGCCAATTCGAGTTCTTCCTGGCGATTGATGATGGATCCGGCCTCCAGCAGTACGGCCGGCATCCTGGTCGCCCGCAGCACGATTAGTTGATCGTAGCGGTACACGCCGGCATTCGCGTCGACCAGGATGCGGCGGCGATGGCCCATCAATGCCAAGGTGTAATGCGGCGTGTAATGGAGGTTCCGGCGCTCCAATTCGTGTCCGAGCATGCTGCCGAACAACAGGCTGCCGGCGGGGTCGGCATTATCGTTCGAAATGAAAATCGCATAGCCCGGATAATCGTCGTTGTATTCATTTTTCTGCCCGGCGTATTCCCAGATTTGCTTGAGGTTGTCGGGCACCGAATCGTGGTGGATCGCAATGAACAGATCGGCGTGCATGGCGTTGGCGCGCGCGGCGCGCTCGAACAGGCCGCGCCACGGCGCGGTGCTGGTGATCAGCAGCACCGCCTGTTCGAATCCGGCATCGACCAGCGCCTGCTTGACCTCGCGCGCCAGCTGGAGATTGAAGGTGTATTCGGGCACGCCGCGCGCGCTCATCGCGCCTGGTACGTCGAGAGTATGGCCGACATCGACCACAACGCGGAATGCGGCGCGCGCGCAGTTCTCGGAAACCGCTTGGTTTCCGCTTCCGGCATGGTCCTGGGCGCGCACGCTTTGCAGGTTTGCCGCCAGCAAAGCGGTTGCGAGAACAACGCCGAGCTTTGTTGCCATCCGCCCCATCCCGTGCATGACGCGATTCTAGCTGAGCCGCGGGAAATTGCCATTCTCCATTGTGGACGGCAACCCGCTCTGAAGCCTTGATTTTGCTCCCGCACTGATGCCGATACTGGCGAATCGGACCTCTACTCGAGGAGCGCAATATGGTTCGCGAACCTACCCTGACCACCGTCGCCATTAGCGATCTCCGGCCCACGCAAATCACGGTCGGCATGCGCGAGGTTGCCGCCAAGCGCGAGCGCTGGCGCGAAATCGCCGCAAAAAAGGGCTCCCAATTCCTTGGCAAGCACATGATTCCGGTCGTGCTGGGTCCGAAATCGCGCCACTACGTGGTCGATCATCATCATCTTGCGCGTGCGCTTCAGGAGGAAGGCGTCAAAGATGTGGCGGTGACGCTCATCGCTGATCTCGGCAAACTCGACCAGGACGCCTTTTGGACGGTGATGGACAACCATTCGTGGATGCATCCATTCGACAGCAAGGGTGAGCGGCAGCACTACAGTGACATTCCCAAACGGGTCTCCGAACTGGTCGACGATCCGTTTCGCTCGTTGGCCGGGGAATTGCGCCGTGCCGGCGGCTTTGCCAAGGACACGACGCCGTTCAGCGAATTTCTCTGGGCGGATTTCCTGCGCCGGCGCATGAAGCGCAAAGCGGTCGAGCGCGATTTCGAGGGGGCGATCGAAAAAGCAATGAAATTCGCCAAGAGCAAGGATGCCGAATACTTGCCGGGATGGTGCGGACCGGTCGATGAGGCCTGATCCGTAAACACCGCGCCGGCCGCCTGCTGCGCTGATCCGCGCAGCCGGCGCGCCGCGGCTTTGCTATAATCGCTGGACCGCGTGGGGGAGGGGACGACCTCGGCGGGGCGATCAAGGGCTGTAATGACACCATGAATGTTCATCGAGCGGGCATGGTCCTGGTGACGGCGGCGGCCGCGTTGGCCGGCTGCAGCGGTGCTGGCAAGAATCAGCAAGTCATCGATCCCAATGCCCTGCCGACCAATTACCGCAGCACGCTCGTTGCGTTCCTACGCCAGTCCTTGACCAATCGCGCCGACTTTCGCGGTGCGATGATTTCGGAACCGGTGCTCAAACCTGTCGGCGAAAGCCAGCATTACGTTGTCTGCGTGCAATTTAATCCGCGCAGTCAGATCAAGACCAAGGCGGCGGTATTTCTTTCCGGCCAGATGACGCAATTCATCGACGCCACTCCCGAGCAATGCGCGGACGCGGCCTATCAGCCGTTCAAGGAGCTCGATGCCGCGATCCCTGCCGCCAGCCTTCCCGTGCCGCGCGCTGGCTGAATGATTGCGGCAGATGCGCTAGGTAAATCCAATGGACAGCGACGTTTTAATTGTCGGCGCCGGGCCGACCGGCCTCACGCTTGCAATCGATCTCGGCAGACGCGGGGTGCGATGCACTTTGGTCGAGCAGAAGGAGCAGCCGGCTTTTCTGCCCAAGATGGAGCGGGTGAATGCCCGCTCCATGGAAATCTACCGGCGCATGGGCTTGGCGGAAAAAATTCGTGCCGCCGGATTGCGCGCGGACTGCCCGATGGACGTCTACATCGTGCTGTCGCTCACCGAGCCGCCGCTATTGCAGCTTTCTTATCCTTCGGTCGAGCAGGCGAGGGCGCAAACCCGCGCCAGCAATGACGGCACGCTGCCGCTCGAGCCATATCAGCTGATCTCGCAATACACGCTCGAGCCGCTGTTAAAGTCGGTTGCTGAAGGCATTCCCAGCCTACGCGTGCGGTTTGGCTGGGAATTCATTGCGCTGCGGCAGGACCGCGATGGCGTCAGCGCGCATCTGCGCAGCGTCAAAGGCGAGGTCGAGGAAATTCGTGCGGCCTATCTCGTCGGCTGCGACGGCGGCGCCAGCGCCGTGCGCAAGGAATTGGGCATCGGGCTGTCCGGCGAAGGCAACCTGTTGGAGCTGCGTCAAGCGCTGTTTCGCTGCGACGAACTGTTCGACCGCCTTCCGATCGGCGCTGGCCCAGGCCGCGGCCGGCACTATCACGTGGCCGACGACAAGGCCACGTTCCTGATCATGCAGGATTCGACGCGGCACTGGACCTTGCATTCGGTCATCGACAGCGACGAGAAGATGAAGACGGAATTCGAGCGCACCGTTGGAATTCCAGTGCAATACGAAATGCTGTCCTGTGCGCCATGGCGGCAGAATCTGCTACTTGCCGACCGCTACGGCAAAGACCGCGTTTTTCTCGCCGGCGACGCCGTGCATCTCGTCATCCCGACCGGCGGGCTCGGCATGAATTCGGGCGTCGGCGATGCCATCGATCTGTCGTGGAAGCTTGCCGCCACGCTAGCCGGCTGGGGCGGGCCGAATTTGCTGAAGTCGTATGAGATCGAGCGGCGCCAGATCGGCGAACGCAATGTCGGAGCCTCGCGCTATGCGACGCTCGGGCGGCGCAAGTGGCGCGCCATGTGGCGGCCCGACATCGCTGTGGATTCCGCCGCCGGCGTCGAGACCCGCAACAAGCTCGCCGCCGTCGCCGATATCGAGCAGCGCAAGAGCAATGAAATGATCGGCGCGGAACTCGGTTATCGCTACGTCGACTCGCCGGTCATCTGCAACGTCCCCGGCGGGCCGGAACACCTGTTCCGTGAATATCAGCCAACCACTTGGCCTGGCGCGCGGCTGCCGCATGTTTGGCTCGCCGACGGCACGCCGATGCAGGACCGCATTCCCGACGGCTACACGATCCTCAAGCTCGACGGAAGCAAAGCCGACCCGCGCGGGTTGCAAAGCGCGCTGCGCGATCGCGGCGCACCGGTGACGGTGATCGAAGTCGCCAACGCCCGAGCGCGGGAAATTTACGAATGTGATCTCGTCCTGGTGCGCCCCGATCTGCATGTGGTGTGGCGCGGCAATGCCGCGCCCGAGGATCCGGCGCGAGTAGCGGCCATCGCCACCGGTCATTAGCACGAAGCTGCAGCGAACCTCGCGAGGACAATGGATTTGTTCTCCTTCGGATTGCCGTGTTGGTGAAAAATTCTGCTCTTTGCGAGCGAATAAATCGTACTATATAGAAAACTCTTCTATCGATGTTGCTTCTGCGGCTCTTCCGTGGAGTTTGTCCGATGACCTCTCCGCTCGACCAGAAAAAAATAAAAATCGCCGGTCCCGTCGTGGTCACCGCGAACCGCGTCGGCGATGGCGCGGTGGTCTATCGCAGCCCGGATGGCGGCTGGACCACCGAGCTCGGCGGCGCGGCGATCGTGATCGACGCCGACAGCGCGCGGGCGCTCGCCGAGGCGGCCGCGGACGACGACCTTCACGCCATCGGTCCATACATCGCGCCGGTAAAGCTTTTGCCCGGTGGTAACGTCCGGCCTGGGAACTTACGCGAACTGATCCGCCGCGGCGGCCCGACCATCGAATTGCCGGCACCGCTCGAATCGTAAGCGGGTCCCCCATGTACATTTACGATGCCTTCGATCGCCGGCTCCTTGCCGAGCGGGTTGCGGAATTCCGCGATCAGGTGTCGCGGCGGCTCTCCGGCGAGCTGACCGAAGAAGAGTTCAAGCCGCTGCGGCTGATGAACGGCGTCTATCTACAATTGCACGCCTATATGCTGCGCATCGCCATTCCCTATGGCACGCTGTCAACGCTGCAGCTGCGCAAGCTTGCCGAGATCGCGCGCAAATACGATCGCGGCTATGGCCACTTCACCACGCGGCAGAACATCCAATTCCACTGGATCAAGCTCGCCGAGCTGCCGGACGCGATGGCCGAGCTCGCCGCCGTCGGCATGCATGGCATGCAGACCAGTGGCAATAACGTGCGCAACATCACTACCGATCAGTGGGCCGGCGTCGCGCCCGATGCGATCGAAGATCCGCGCATCTGGGCCGAGCTCATCCGCCAGCATGTGACGCTGCATCCGGAATTTTCCTTCATGCCGCGCAAGTTCAAGATCGCGGTCGGCGCCTCGCGCCGTGACCGCGCCGCGCTGCGCATCCATGACATGGCGCTGCGACTGCATCACAATGCCGCTGGCGAAGCCGGATTCGAAGTGATGGTCGGCGGCGGTCTTGGCCGCACGCCCTACTTGGCGCAAACCATAAAGCCGTTTCTGCCAAAACGCGACGTACTCTCCTACGTCGAGGCGGTGCTGCGCACCTACAATCAATTTGGCCGCCGCGACAATATCTGGAAAGCGCGGATCAAAATTTTGGTGCACGATCTCGGCGCCGAGGCCTTCGCCAAGGAGGTCGAGGCGGAATGGCAAAGCATCAAGGACGGCGCGCTCGCGCTCGAGCCGGCCATGGTGGCGGACATTGCCGGGCGGTTTCGCTACCCGAACTATGAAACGTTGGACGACAGCGCGCCCGAGCTGGCAACGGCGCGGCGCAGCGATCGCGCGCTCGACGTTTGGCTGAGCAACTGCGTGACCAATCACAAGGTGCCCGGCTATGCCATCGTCACGCTGTCGCTCAAGCCCGAAGGCGGAACGCCGGGCGACTGCACCGCTGCGCAGATGGACAAGCTTGCCGATCTTGCCGACCGCTATTCGTTTGGCGAGGTGCGCGTCGGCCACGAGCAGAATCTGGCGCTGCCTCACGTTGCGCAGCGCAATCTGCCGGCGCTATGGCGCGAACTCGCGGCGATCGGTCTTGCGCAAACCAACGTCAATATGATCTCCGACATTATTTCCTGCCCCGGACTGGATTATTGCAGT
>JBPYFG010000392.1:0-6069 GCA_051986365.1 Xanthobacteraceae bacterium | reverse complement strand
GACGTGATGATCGTCGCCGGCACGCTCACCAACAAGATGGCGCCAGCGCTGCGCAAAGTTTACGACCAGATGCCCGAGCCCCGCTATGTGATTTCGATGGGGTCCTGCGCCAATGGCGGCGGCTATTACCATTATTCCTACTCGGTGGTCCGCGGCTGCGACCGTATCGTGCCGGTCGACATTTACGTGCCAGGCTGTCCCCCGACCGCGGAAGCGCTGTTGTATGGCGTGCTACTGCTGCAGAAGAAGATCCGCCGCACTGCGACAATTGAGCGTTGAAAATGAACGAGACGCTCGACACGCTCGGCAAAACCGTCGCTGGCGCGCTTGGTACTTCGGTGACCGGCCACGCAGTCGCTCATGGTGAACTGACGCTCACGGCGCAGGCGTCCGATATTGTCTCAGTGCTGCGTTTTTTGCGCGACGATTCGCGTTGCTTGTTCTGGTGCCTGATCGACATCACGGCCGTCGACTGGCCGAGCCGCGAGCGGCGGTTCGACATCGTCTATCATTTGCTGTCGCCCAAACATAACGCGCGAATCCGGGTCAAGATCGAGACCGACGAGGCGACGCCCGTGCCCTCGGTCATTGAGGTGTTTCCCAATGCCGATTGGTACGAACGGGAAACCTACGATCTCTATGGCGTGGTGTTCACCGGTCATCCCGACATGCGGCGGATCCTGACCGATTACGGCTTCGAGGGCCATCCGCTGCGCAAGGATTTCCCGCTGACTGGCTTCGTCGAAGTGCGCTACGACGACGAGCTCAAGCGCGTTGTTTACGAACCGGTGCGGCTGACGCAGGAATTCCGCAACTTCGATTTTCTCTCGCCTTGGGAAGGCACGGAATACGTGCTGCCGGGCGACGAGAAAGCGAGCGGGAAGGGCTCCTGACATGAAGCCGACGCTCAAGCCCGGAACGACGCACCGGTTCTCTTACAAAGTGCCAGAGAACAAGACCGTGCCTTACACCTATCCGGAATCGCCCGAGATCGCGGCGATGCCCAAGGTCTTTGCCACCGGCTTCATGATCGTGCTGATGGAATGGGCTTGCACGCAATTGCTGGCGCCGCACCTCGATCCCGGCGAAGGCAGTCTTGGCGTTCATGTCGATGTCAGTCATCTGGCGGCGACGCCGCCCGGCATGACCGTGACCGTCGACGTGGAATGCGTCGCGGTCCTCGGCCCGCGTGTGACTTTCAAGGTCAAGGCGCATGACGGCCTCGATTTGATCGGCGAAGGCCGGCACGAGCGCTTCGTTGTCACGTGGGACAAGTTCAATGCGCGGCTGGCGTCCAAGATCGCAAAAGTGGCCGAGGTGGCGTGATGGCCGAAACCATACCCGCACCGCGCAATTTTACGATCAATTTCGGGCCGCAGCATCCGGCGGCGCACGGCGTTCTACGCTTGGTCCTGGAGCTCGACGGCGAAGTAGTTGAACGGATTGATCCGCATATTGGGCTTCTGCACCGCGGCACCGAAAAGCTGATCGAATACAAGACCTACTTGCAGGCGGTGCCTTATTTCGACCGGCTGGATTATGTGGCGCCGCTCTCGCAGGAGCACGCCTTCTGTCTCGCCATCGAACGGCTTCTTAGTCTTGAAGTGCCGAAGCGCGCACAGATCATCCGCGTGCTGTATCACGAGATCAGTCGCTTGCTCTCCCACCTGCTCAACGTCACCACGCAGGCGATGGATGTCGGCGCGCTCACGCCGCCGCTGTGGGGCTTCGAAGAGCGCGAAAAGCTGATGATGTTCTATGAGCGCGCATCCGGCAGCCGCTTGCATGCGAATTACTATCGCCCCGGCGGCGTGCATCAGGATTTACCGCAGAAACTTATCGACGATATTGGCGCGTTTTGCGATCCGTTCCTCAAAGTCTGCGACGATCTGGAAGAGCTCCTTACCGAAAACCGCATTTTCAAGCAGCGCAATGTCGATATCGGCGTGGTCAGCCTTGCCGACGCCTGGGCGCGTGGCTTTTCCGGTGTGATGGTGCGCGGCTCCGGCGCGGTCTGGGATCTGCGCAAAGCGCAGCCTTACGAGTGTTACGCCGAACTCGATTTCGACATTCCGATCGGCAAGAACGGCGACTGTTACGATCGCTACTGCATCCGCATGGAGGAAATGCGCCAATCCATTCGGATCATGAAGCAATGTCTCGAAAAGCTAAATTCGCGCGAAGGGCAGGGGCCGGTTTCGGTCGCCGATCACAAGATCGTGCCGCCGCGACGCGAGCAAATGAAGCGCTCAATGGAAGCCTTGATCCATCATTTCAAGCTCTACACGGAGGGATTCAAAGTGCCGGGCGGCGAAGTCTATGCCGCCGTCGAGGCACCGAAAGGCGAATTCGGCGTATACCTTGTCGCTGACGGCACCAACAAGCCGTACAAGTGTAAAATTCGCTCCTCCGGCTTTCCGCATTTGCAGGCGATGGACTTCCTCTGCCGCGGCCACATGCTGGCCGACGTCTCGGCGGTGCTCGGCTCGATCGATATTGTCTTTGGCGAGGTCGATCGATGAGCGTGCGCCGATTGGCCGAGAAACAACCCGCAAGCTTCGCTTTTACGCCTGAAAACCTCGCCTGGGCCAAAGCGCAGATCGGCAAGTATCCCCAAGGCCGCCACCAATCCGCGGTGATCCCGATCCTGTGGCGGGCGCAAGAACAATGCGGCGGCTGGCTGCCGCAAAAGGCGATCGAAGCGACGGCGGAGCTGCTCGGCATGGCCAAGATCCGCGTGCTCGAAGTCGCGACCTTTTACACGATGTTCAATCTCGCACCGGTCGGCCGTTTCCACGTCCAGCTTTGCGGCACTACCCCGTGCATGCTGCGCGGGTCGGAAGAGCTGAAAAAGGTGTGCCGCCGGATGATCGGTGAAGAGAACCACGTTACCGCCGACGGTACGTTTTCGTGGATCGAAGTCGAGTGTCTCGGCGCCTGCGTGAATGCGCCGATGGTCCAGATCAACGCCGATTACTTCGAGGACCTGACGCCGGAATCATTGACGCGGATCATCAATGACCTTTCGGCCGGCCGGAAGCCGAAGCCTGGCCCGCAGATCGATCGCATCAACTCCGCCCCGATCGGCGGCCCGACGACGCTCACCGATCCGGCGCTATTTGGAGTGAACGGAAAACCTGCCGCAAGCGGCGCACCGTCGGCGGCCGATGATCAGGTGAAAAAGCCGGGTGAGCCGGCGAATCTGCGCGATGCACCGAGGCCAAAGCCGCCGGAAGGCGACGCAACCGATCCGAGGCGCAACTGATGCTCGCCGACAAGGACCGCATCTTCAAAAATCTCTACGGCCAGCACGATTGGGGCCTCGACGGCGCGCGTCGGCGCGGCGCCTGGGACGGCACCAAAGCTATTCTCGCCCGCGGCCGTGACGCGATCGTCAATGAAGTCAAGGCCTCGGGGCAGCGCGGGCGTGGCGGCGCCGGATTTGCGACCGGACTGAAATGGTCGTTCATGCCCAAGCAATCCGACGGCCGTCCGCACTATCTCGTGCTCAATGCCGACGAGTCGGAACCCGGCACCTGCAAAGACCGTGAGATCATGCGGCACGATCCGCACCTTCTTGTCGAAGGCTGTCTGATTGCCGGCGCCGCGATGGCGGCCAACACCTGTTACATCTATGTGCGCGGCGAATTCATTCGCGAGCGCGAGCGGCTCGAAGCCGCAATCCAGCAAGCCTATGACGCAAAGCTCATCGGCAAGAACAACGTGCACGGCTTCGACTTCGACATCATCGTGCACCATGGCGCCGGCGCCTATATCTGCGGCGAGGAAACCGCGCTCCTGGAAAGTCTCGAAGGCAAGAAGGGAATGCCCCGGCTCAAGCCGCCGTTCCCGGCCAATATGGGGCTCTACGGCTGCCCAACCACGGTCAACAATGTCGAGACCATCGCGCAGGTGCCGGACATCATGCGCCGCGGCGCCGCCTGGTTTGCCGGCATCGGCCGGCCAAACAATACCGGCACGAAACTGTTCTGCATTTCCGGCCACGTCGAGCGGCCCTGCAATGTCGAAGAGACAATGGGCATTCCGCTGCGCGAATTGATCGACCGGCATGCCGGCGGCGTGCGCGGCGGCTGGAACAATTTGCTCGCGGTGATCCCGGGCGGCTCGTCGATGCCGATGATTCCGGCGGGTGCCGATCAGGCCGATACATTATTGATGGATTTCGACGGCTGCCGGGAAAAGAAATCTGCGCTCGGCACCGCTGCCGTTATCGTGATGGACAAGACGACGGACATCGTGCGCGCGATGGCGCGCATCTCGTATTTCTATAAGCACGAGAGCTGCGGCCAATGTACGCCCTGCCGTGAGGGTATGGGCTGGATGTGGCGCGTGCTTACGCGCATGGCCGAGGGCCGCGCGCATAAGCGCGAGATCGACTTCTTGTGGGACGTCACTACCCAGATCGAGGGCCACACCATCTGCGCGTTCGGCGACGGCGCGGCATGGCCGGTGCAAGGGCTGCTGCGGCATTTCCGTCCCGAGATCGAGAAACGCATCGATCAATATACGGCGAATGCCGATTCAACCGGTGTGCTCGACCCGGCGGTCGCAGAGGCGGCGGAGTAGAACGGCAATGACCAAGCTGATCGTCGATAACAAGGAAATCGACGTTCCGCCGGAGTACACGCTGCTCCAGGCCTGCGAAGCCGCGGGTGCGGAAATTCCGCGCTTCTGTTTTCACGAGCGGCTGTCGATTGCCGGCAATTGCCGCATGTGCCTGGTCGAACTGGTCGGCTCGCCGAAGCCGGTGGCGAGCTGCGCCTGGGGCGTGCGCGATTGCCGGCCTGGACCCAAAGGCGAGCCGCCGGAAGTGCGGACCCGCTCGCCGATGGTGCGCAAGGCGCGCGAAGGCGTGATGGAGTTTCTGCTGATCAATCACCCGCTCGATTGCCCGATCTGCGATCAGGGTGGGGAATGCGATCTGCAGGACCAGTCCATGGCCTATGGGATCGATTCGAGCCGCTTCATCGAGAACAAACGCGCGGTCGAAGACAAATATCTCGGCGCCTTGGTCAAGACTTCGATGAACCGCTGCATCCAGTGCACCCGCTGCGTGCGCTTTGCCACTGAGGTCGCGGGGGTGCCGGAGCTTGGCGCGATCGGCCGTGGCGAGGACATGGAGATCACGACCTATCTGGAAACCGCCATGCGCTCCGAGCTGCAGGGCAACGTCGTCGATATTTGCCCGGTCGGGGCGCTGACTTCGAAGCCCTACGCCTTTGTTGCCCGTTCCTGGGAGCTGACCAAGACCGAAACCGTCGATGTGATGGATGCGCTCGGTTGCGCCATCCGCGTCGACACGCGCGGCGGTGAGGTCATGCGTATTCTGCCGCGCACCAATGAGGATATCAACGAAGAGTGGATTTCCGACAAAACGCGCCACGTCGTCGATGGCTTGCGCGTGCAGCGCCTCGATCAGCCCTATCTGCGCGAGAACGGCAGGTTACGTCGGGCGAGCTGGAGCGAAGCCTTCCAGGTAATCGCGGCCAAAGTGGCGAAAGCCAGTCCGAAACGCATCGGTGCGCTTACCGGCGATCTCGCCGCGGTCGAGGAGATCTTCGCGCTCAAAGATTTGATGACGCGCCTGCAAGTCACCAATCTCGATTGCCGGCAAGACGGCTCGGCGCTCGATCCGGCCTGGGGCCGCGCCAGCTACCTGTTCAATGCTGGAATAGCGGGGATCGATAGCGCCGACGCACTGTTGATCGTTGGCTCCAATCCGCGCATGGAAGCCGCGATCCTCAATGCGCGCATCCGCAAGCGCTGGCGCGCCGGAAAATTTCCAATCGGTGTAATCGGGCCGAAGGCCGACCTGACCTACGCTTACGACTATGTCGGCGCCGGACCGGAGACGCTGGCGGCGATCGGCCGGCATTCGTTCGCCGAAACGATGCGCAAGGCCGAGCGGCCGATGATCATCATCGGCGCGGGCGCTTTCGCGCGCGGCGATGGAACCGCACTGGCTTCGCTCGCTGCCAAAGCTGCCGTTGATCTCGGCGCGGTGAAGGACGGCTGGAATGGGTATTGCGTTTTGCACAGCGCCGCAGC
>JBPYFG010000391.1:0-3186 GCA_051986365.1 Xanthobacteraceae bacterium | reverse complement strand
GTCGGCGCAACCGCGACCGAGAGAATTTCCGCCTCGCCTGCGGCGAGACGCGACATGATGAACGCGATCATTTTGCCGCCGACGGTCATACGTTGTGTCACTACATTGCGTTCGAGCAACAGCCGCTGGATTTCGTCTTCGCCCCAGCCGCGCCGAAACGACACGCCATGCAGGGCCGCAATTGCCGCAGCGTCTGCCGGCCGGGCGTCGGCAATAGCCGGCCTTTTGCGGCCAAAGAGGTGTGATACGAACCGCATCATCGGCGCGGCAGCTGCGCGGCGTTTTGCGGCTGCACGTCCGGCGCACGCAGGTATTGCGGGTTGGGGGCAGATTGCGCCTGCGGCGTAACGGCGCCGATCTGCGCCACCCACACGATATGAGGCGCCTCGCGTGGATCGACGGCGCGCGGCAATGCTGCGTTCTTCGCCAATCCGTTGGCGAGCGCGCTTGCCGCCGAGCCGACCAGATAAGCCGGTGCAGCGGATGCTGCGCGTATCGCCTCACTCAAACGCGCCAGTCGCGGACTAATGACGGTCTGCCCGCTGGGTCCGAACACCTGCAGAAACACATGCTCGTGCCGGGCGTCGATCGCGGCGACCACCGGAGCCTTGCCGTTGCCCGCGAGGTAAGGTGCTGCATAGACCGACAGCGTTGAAACGCCGACGACCGGCACGCCGGTGGCGACGCCAAATCCACGGGCGGCAGCAAGACCGACGCGCACGCCGGTGAAACTCCCCGGCCCGGTGGTTACTGCAATGCGGCCGAAGTCCCGAAAAGTCATGTCGGCCCGCTTCATGACCCGCGCGATCATTGGGATCAGCGCCTCGGCATGGCCGCGAACCATCGGCAGGCTCTCGCTTGCGATGATCCCATGCTCGGTGTCCAGAACGGCAGCCGCGCAAGCCGCGAGCGCCGTATCAATGGCAAGCACACGCATGGAGCGTCACAACGATCGTGTTGATCGCCAGCGCCGGGTACGCCGGATCACATCGGCTGGACTTCGGTAACGTCGGGAATGAAATGGCGCAGCAAGTTCTGAATGCCGTGGCGCAGCGTCGCGGTCGACGACGGGCAGCCGGAACAAGCGCCTTTCATATTGAGATAGACGACGCCATCCTTAAAACCGCGGAAAGTGATGTCGCCGCCATCGTTGGCGACTGCGGGGCGAACCCGGGTCTCGATCAACTCCTTGATGGTGGCGACCGTGGCAGCGTCCGCCTCGTCGAAGAATTCTTCGCCGTCTTTGACCTCGGCGCTGCCCGCAGTGATGAGCGGCGCGCCGGACATGAAGTGCTCCATGATCGCGCCTAGGATCATCGGCTTGAGCTGCTGCCATTCGCCGGCGCTTTTTGTCACGGTAATGAAATCGGAGCCGAAGAATACGCCACTCACACCAGGGATGCCAAACAAGCGTTCGGCCAACGGCGACTGTTCGGCTTGCTCGGCGTCACGCAAATCGAGCGTGCCGTTTTCCAGGACCGGACGTCCTGGCAGGAACTTCAGGGTTGCTGGATTCGGCGTCGCTTCGGTCTGAATGAACATCCTGCCCTCCATCACGTCGCGGCATCGCACCGAAGTTGCGCCGTGACTCGCGTCAAACTGCCCCTATTAGGTGGCAAATTTACTCGAAAGTTCAAGGGCGGCAGAGCGGCGGACGTTTGCTTTGTGGCACCGGCGACGCGCCATTAGGACCGCACGAAACCCACCACGTCTTTGACCGCATCCATGGTTTGACGCGCCAATTTTTGCGCGCGGCCGGCCCCATCCGCCAGTACCGCGTCGATCGCCGGCGGATCGGCAAGAAGCCGCTTCATTTCCGCGGCGATCGGTCCCAACTTCGACACCGCGAGATCAGTCAGTGCCGCCTTGAACGTGGAGAATTGGGCATTGCCGAATTGCTTGAGCACGCTGGCGCGGTCGATGTCGGCAAGCGCCGCATAGATGCCGACCAGGTTATCGGCCTCAGGCCGGCTCGCCAGCCCTTTTTCGTCGCTCGGCAGCGGCTCGGGATCGGTCTTGGCGCGGCGGATTTTCTGCGCGATCGCGTCGGCGTCGTCGGTCAGGTTGATGCGAGAAAAATCGGACGCGTCCGATTTCGACATCTTTTTTGACCCATCGCGCAGCGACATGACGCGGGTTGCCTCGCCGGTGATCAGCGGCTCCGGCAATGGAAAAAAAGCGTCGCCGTAACCTTTGTCTTTGATCGACTGGCCGAAATCGTTATTGAATTTTTGAGCGATGTCGCGCGACAATTCCAGATGCTGCTTCTGATCTTCGCCCACCGGCACATGGGTCGCGCGATAAACCAGAATATCGGCGGCCATCAGCGTCGGATAGGCGTAAAGGCCAACCGAAGCATTCTCGCGATCCTTGCCGGCCTTCTCCTTGAACTGTGTCATGCGGTTGAGCCAACCGAGCCGCGCCACACAATTGAATATCCAGGCGAGCTCGGCGTGCTCGGCGACCTGACTCTGATTGAAGACGATATTTTTTTTCGGATCGATGCCGCAGGCGAGAAAGGCAGCGGTAACCTCGCGGATCGCACGCGGCAATTCGCTTGGCTCCTGCCACACCGTGATGGCATGCAGATCGACGACGCAATAGATGCAATCAAAACGGCCCTGCAGCTCGACGAACCGCTTAATCGCGCCGAGATAATTACCGAGATGAAGGTTGCCGGTCGGCTGCACGCCGGAGAAAATCAGTTCTTTGAACTTCATCGTTAGGAACCTCGCCCGAGCGCGGCCGATCCGGCTTGATACCGCTCGATAGCGTCCCCATGCCATCCGTCAGCTTGCTGTGCAAGAGGCGCCCGCTATAGTGCGCGACCCGCCTCAGCCGACCGAAACTCAATGCCAGCCATGACCTCCGCACGCTTCGACGTCCTCGGCATCGGCAACGCCATCGTCGATGTGCTCGCCCGAGCCGATGACGACTTTCTGCTGGCCCATAGCATGCGAAAAGGCGGCATGGCGCTGATCGACGAGGCACGGGCGCAGGCAATTTATGACGCCATGGGCCCAGCGGTCGAAATGTCCGGAGGATCGGCGGCGAATACGATGGTCGGCATCGCTGGGTTCGGCGGACGGGCGGCGTTCATCGGCAAGCTCAAGGCCGACGAGCTCGGCCGCGCGTTCAGTCACGATATCCGCGCCGCTGGCGTGAGCTTCAGCACGCCGCTGGCGC
>JBPYFG010000390.1:0-2040 GCA_051986365.1 Xanthobacteraceae bacterium | reverse complement strand
TCGCGCAATTCGGCATCCGCGTTACCGGCATCGCGCCGGGAATTTTCACCACCCCGATGCTGCACGCGCTGCCCGAAGCCGCGCAGCAGAGCCTTGCCGCCTCGGTGCCGTTTCCGAAACTGCTCGGTCAGCCGTCGCAATTTGCCGCGCTGGTGCGGCACATGATCGAGAACCGCTATCTCAACGGCGAAGTCGTGCGGCTCGACGGCGCGTTGCGGATGGGGCCCAGATGACAGTTATCAGGGATCACAAAGTGTGGGCGACATCTGGTGCAAATCCCTGATCTCCTGGTGCCTGATATCTGATGCCTGACCTCCTGCCATGTTCACCAACACCCGCAAAACCCGGATCGAATGGGGCGACTGCGACCCGGCCGGGATCATTTTCTTTGCCCGCTATTTTGACATGTTCGACGTCTCGACCACGGTGCTGATCGAGCGCGCGCTGGGCATGAAAAAGATCGAATATCTGAAGGCTTACAAATTTTCCGGCCACCCGCTGGTCGAGACCCGGGCGCGATTCCTGTTGCCGACCCGATTCGGCGACGAGGTCACGATCGAGACCACGGTGGTCGGCTGCGGCCGCTCCAGCTTCAAGATCGAGCACCGCCTGACCCATGACGGCGCGCTCGCGGTCGAAGGCTTCGAAACCCGCGTCTGGGTCGTCCGCGATCCGGCCGATCCCACGCGCATCAGGTCGCAGCCCATCCCGCCTCGGGTCGTGGCCCGTCTGACGCGTGCCAGCCTTGTCACTTCGCGCTAGAGGATGATCCGGAAAAGCTTGCCCCTCGGACTTGATTCGAGGGTGGCACCGGTTTGCCGCCTGCGCGAAGCCTCGCCAATCGCGGCTCCTTCCATTCGACGCTTCGGCGGGCGAAGGCAGGTCCGAAAAGATCATGCTCCACAAATTGAGAAGTGACGCAGTAAAAATGCGATGCTACAAGCCTCCCGCCAAAAGGGAGAGAATTGCCGATGATGCGCATTGACGCATATACCCACTTTTTTCCGCAAAAATTCTTCGACAAGCTCAACGAGGTCGCCGGCAACTACAAGGACATGGGCAAACGAGTGCGTTCGCTGCCGGCTTTGTTCGACCTCGACGTGCGCAAGAAGATCGTCGACGGCCACAAGGACTATCAGCAGATCCTGTCCTATCCGCAGCCGCCGATCGAAAAGTTTGCCAAGGCGCCGAAGGATATCGACGAGCTCTGCCGCATCATCAATGACGGTCTCGCCGAACTGACCGCCAAGGAGAAAGACCGCTTCCCTGGCTGGGTGGCGCAAGTCTCGCTGGCGGCCGCCGATGCAGGCGTCGGCGAGGCGGAACGCGCGCTCAAAAACGGCGCGCTCGGCGTGCAGATCTACACCAATGTCGCCGGCAAGCCGCTCGACCGGCCGCAATATGCGCCGTTCTGGAAAAAAATGAACGAGCTCGGCGCGCCGATCTGGCTGCATCCAGCGCGCGGCGCCGAAACGCCGGATTACATCGACGAAGAGAAGTCGCTTTACGAAATCTGGTGGACCTTCGGCTGGTCCTACGAGACCGCCTGCGCCATGATGCGACTCGTTTATTCCAAGATCATGGACACGCATCCCAATCTGAAAATCATCACGCATCACTTCGCCGGCATCGTGCCGATGCTGGAGGGCCGCATCGGCCCCGGCAACGACGTGATGGGATCGCGCACCACCAACGAGGATTACGTGTCGCTGCGCAAAAGCCTCAAAAAACGCGTGCTCGATTATTTCAAACAGGACTTCTGGGCCGATACCGCGGCGTTTACCGCCGTGCCGGCGACCAAAGCCGGCATGGAATTCTTTCCAATCGACAAGATCGTGTTCGCGTCCGACTGCCCGTTCGATCCCGAAGGCGGCACCATGTTTCCGCGCGAGACATTGAGCATTCTGGATTCGCTCAAGCTCGACAAGACGACCGCGGAGAAGGTGTTCTACAAAAACCTCGAGGCGGTCACCGGCAAGAAGCTGGTGAAATAGCCGTATTCCTTCACCGCAATAAACCGTGGATGCCCGGCGCAAAGCC
>JBPYFG010000389.1:0-13968 GCA_051986365.1 Xanthobacteraceae bacterium | reverse complement strand
GACGAACATGAGCGCATGCTGGCTTGCGCCGAGGAAGTCTTGCGCCGGCTCGATCTGCACTATCGGGTCGTGACGCTGAGCACCGGCGATATGGGCTTTGCCGCGCAGAAGACCTACGACATCGAGGTCTGGCTGCCCGGGCAGAACATGTACCGCGAGATTTCGTCCTGCTCGGTGTGCGGCGATTTCCAGGCTCGGCGCATGAATGCCCGCTTCCGCGGCAAAGACCGCAATGTCCGTCACGTGCATACACTCAACGGTTCGGGCGTCGCCGTCGGCCGCGCGCTGATCGCGGTGATGGAGACCTACCAAGAGAGCGACGGATCGATTGCCGTGCCGGACGTGTTGCTGACCTACATGGGTGGAATGACGAAGATTGAGAAAGGCGAATAGCGAATAGTGAGTAGCGAATAGCGAGCAACGCTATTCGCCACTCGCGGGGTTCGAATATTCACCTCCTTGAAAGGTGTCACATTGCGCATCTTGGTGACCAATGACGACGGCATTCATTCGTCGGGCCTCGAAACCTGCGAGGAGATCGCGCGCAAGCTATCGGACGACGTCTGGGTGGTAGCGCCGGAGCACGATCAATCGGGTGTCGCGCATTCGCTCTCGCTCAACGACCCGCTGCGGCTGCGCCAGGTCGATGAGCGCAAGTTCGCCGTGCGCGGCACGCCGACCGATTGCGTGATCATGGGCGCGCGCCATGTGCTGGAAGGAAAGCAAATCGATCTGGTGCTGTCCGGTGTCAATCGCGGCCGCAATGTCGGCGAGGACGTGATCTATTCCGGGACCGTGGCCGGCGCCATGGAAGGCGCGGTGCTCGGCATTCCCTCGATCGCACTGTCGCAATCCTACAAATCGCGCAGCGGGCAGCCGCCGTTCTGGGAGACTGGTCTGCACTTTGCACCCGATATCATTCGTCGCGTGCTGGCCGGCGGCGTGCGCGAGGGTGTGCTGATCAACGTCAATTTTCCCGATTGTCGCCCGGAAGAGGTCAAGGGCATCAGCGTCACGCCGCTCGGCCGCCGCCGCCAGGAGCGCTTGCACATCGACAAGCGTGTCGACGGCCGCGGCAATCCCTATTACTGGATCGCCTATTCGCGCTTAAGCCCCGTTCATGCGGAACAGGGAACCGACATCGCCGTGCTCGATGAACGCAGCATCGCGCTCACGCCGCTGCGGATCGACATTACCGACGAGCCAACCATGACCAGGCTCGCCGAGCTATTTACCAAGGGAATGTAACGGGCAGATAGGAACGCAGCTGACGGAAATAGTGAGTTTTGACCCTAATTCGCGGTGTTTGCGACGGCCTCGATCGCTTCCTCAAGCGCGTCGGCCTGGAACGGCTTCTGCAGGATCGGGGCGGTACGGTAGGCTTCGGGCAAGCCGCGCTGACCATAGCCGCTCGCGAAAATAAACGGCACGCCGCGCTCAAGGAGAATCTCAACGACCGGCGTTACCGGCGTGCCGTTGAGATTGACATCAAGCACGGCGAGATCGAATTCCGCTTGCCTCGCCAGCGACATTGCCTCGTCGAGGCCGCCGGCCTCTGCTGCGACACTGTGACCGAGGTCGGTCAGCATGCCTTCAAGCAGCATGCGGATCATCAGCTCGTCCTCGACGATGAGAACGCGCTTGCTCGCAGCAACCTTCCCTTGAGTGATCACGCGCAACCCCGTGCTTGCGCCCCTAACGTCTGAATCGTGCCCCGGTTCCCGCCTTTGAACGAGAAGAGTTAAAATGCCATGAGATGATCGGTGGCGGGGTTCACGATATGCAGCAGAGTGTAACAGACTTTGGCGAGTGGTAAAAAACGACGGCGGTACGGTAGCGAAGCGAGGTAACAGTGGCCGCAAAGCCAGCCGCTGACGACGTTGAGCGCATGGAATTCCAACTTGCGCTGCGCCGCCGCGGGATCAGCGTTCAAGCCGTGCTTCGCGCAATGGAGGAAGTGCCGCGGGAGAACTTTGTCGCCGCCGGTTTCGTCGAGAGCGCCTATGCCGACCAGGCCCTGCCGATCGAGTGCGGGCAAACAATCAGTCAACCCTTCGTCGTCGCCTACATGACCGAACAGCTCGAGGTCGATCCGCAGCATCGCGTGCTCGAAATCGGAACGGGCTCCGGCTATCAGGCCGCCGTTCTGTCGCGCCTGGCGCGCGAAGTGGTGACTATCGAACGCTACCGCACCCTTGCCGACGCTGCCAGCATGAGACTTAAGGCGCTCGGCTACGCCAACGTTACGGTCCGCGTCGGCGACGGTATGGCTGGGGCGCCGGATTTGGCGCCGTTCGATCGCATCATGGTTACGGCTGCGGCTGAAGACGTTCCGGAGGCGCTGGTCGCGCAGCTTGCCGACGAGGGCAAGATGGTGCTGCCCGTCGGGCCGCGGCACAACGCGCAGTATTTGGTCAAGCTTGCCAAGTGTCCGGGCGGCGGATTAACCCGCGAAGAGCTTATTGCGGTGCGATTTGTGCCGCTATTATCGGGCCAGGCGCGAGAATTGTAGCGGCAAAGACACACAATCGATTATTACGAAATATCTTGCGGCGCTTAAAACCCTGTTTACCGCAAGGTTGTTTATTCGCTCGTCCTTAGTGTTGCGTACGAGTAAGTAACCATGCGCGTATCGCCTCGGACGGCCATCTGGCCGCAACTGGTTGCCATTTCGTTAATCGGGTTAGGGGTCGCGGGCTGCGCCGATTCTGGGCGCTTCGGCGACTTATTCGGTTCGACCGGTTCGACGAACACCGCCGCGCGCAGCGACGCGAATGGTTCGGCCGCGCCGAGTGCATCGGCAACTCATATCGAAGCAAAACAGCTGCCCCATTTGGCGAGCGCCGAGGAGGGCGTCCCGGGAAACGGGGCAGGGGGGCCCCAAGTGGCCAATGGCGCGGCGCGTGCCTCGGCGCCGCCACCGTCGCATTACCAGCCAATGGCGGTTACTCCCTCGCAGGCAAACCACCGGACGGCTTCCGCACCGCGGAGTAAGCTCGTCGCTCCACCCGTGGTCCATGTCGTGGCGGCCGGCGAAACGCTCAAGAGTATCGCGCGGAGTTATCGCAAGCCGGTTGCGATGATTGCTCAGGCCAACAACATCGCGGTCAATGCCAAGGTGAAGCCCGGCGAGCGCATCACGATTCCCGATACCCAAGAGGCGTCGCAGGCGACACCGGGGCGGGCTGAAGCGTCCGTCTCCCAGCCAACGAGCAGTGTCGCCATGGCGGAGTCATCGCAAACCGCGCGCGTGGTGGAACCCGCTCCGGTAATGTCCAGTCAGGATGCCGTGAAAAGCGCGGAACCCGCCGGCAGCCTGCCGGGATTCCGCTGGCCGGTGCGCGGCCGTGTGATCGCGGCGTTCGGACCCAAGTCGAACGGCGTGCAGAATGACGGCATCAACCTTGCCGTGCCAGAGGGCACCCCGATCAAGGCCGCGGAAGACGGCGTGGTTGCCTATGCCGGCAGCGAGCTCAAGGGCTATGGCAATCTGGTCCTGGTGCGCCATTCCAATGGTTTCGTCACCGCCTACGCCCATGCCAGCGACATTCTGGTCAAGCGCGGCGAGACCGTGAAACGCGGCCAAGTGATTGCGCATGCCGGTCAGACCGGCAACGTCACCTCGCCGCAATTGCATTTTGAAATCCGAAAAGGAGCGACCCCGGTCGATCCGTCGCAGTATTTGAGTGGGGCGTGATTCAGACAACAGATGTCGGATGACAGATGTCGGAAAATTATTGTCCGACATCTGACCTCCGTCTTCCGTCCTCCGACATTCGAACGCCCAATCGTCCGGCCAGATCCTGAACGTATTGCCACGCCACGCGGCCAGAACGCGCGCCGCGCGTTGTCGCCCATTCCAGAGCCTCCCGGCGTAATTCGGCACCGTCGAACGGCACCCGGTAATGGGCGACGTAGCCCTCGACCATGGCGAGATATTCGTCCTGGCTGCAGCGATGGAAGCCCAGCCAAAGCCCGAAGCGATCCGATAACGATACTTTTTCTTCGATAGCCTCCCCGGGATTGATGGCGGTGGCGCGTTCGTTTTCCATCATGTCGCGAGCCAGGAGGTGCCGCCGGTTGGAGGTTGCGTAGAAAATCACATTTTCAGGGCGCCCCTCGATTCCACCTTCGAGCATGGTTTTCAGCGATTTGTAGGAAGTGTCCTCGGCGTCGAACGACAGATCGTCGCAAAAAACGATGAATCGCTGCCGCGTATTGCGCAAAAGACTCATGAGCTCCGGCAACGACTCGATGTCTTCACGATGAATTTCAATGAGCTTCAATCCGGCGGCTGGATAGACTTGACCAATCGCGGCGTGGGCGGCTTTCACCAGCGACGACTTGCCCATGCCACGCGCGCCCCACAACAGCGCATTGTTGGCTGGCAGCCCGCGGGCAAAGCGTTCGGTATTCTCGACCAACAGATCGCGGACGCGGTCAATCCCTTTAAGCAGGGACATCTCGACTCGATTGACGCGCCAGACCGGCGTCAGCCTTCGGCCCTCGGGGTGCCACACGAAAGCTTCGGCAGCGGCAAAGTCGGTCGTCGCCGCTGCAGTGGGCGCCAACCGCTCGAGCGCGCCGGCGATGCGGGCGAGAAGCGCGGCGTCGTCGCCGCCGGGCGCTTGGGCTTTGTCGTTGCCCGCGCGAGCGGCCTTGTTGGGCGGTTTCTTGTTCGGTCGCGGCGGAGATTTGGCCATGTTTGCACCGACTTGCGGCCTTCCCTTAGCCGGGCGGGCAAGCGGCGGCAAGCCGAGGAGCGGCGAGGGGCTGATGAGTGGTTAAAGCGGGCTTTCGCCACGTTGCAATTGAGCCAACCGCGGCTATAGTTCGCGCCGATTTTGCGCGCGAAATCGGCTCATCGTGCCAGGCGGCGCGCCCTTTCCTGCGGCCCCTTTTCACGCGCCTTTTGGAGGAACAATGTTCATTACGCCCGCATTCGCCCAAAGCGGTCTGTTCGGTGGCGATTCAGCCGGCATGATCACGTCATTCATGCCGCTGATCCTGATCATCGTCATCATGTACTTTTTGATCCTGCGGCCGCAGCAGCAAAAAGTGAAACAGCACCAGGCAATGATCAAAGCCTTGCGGCGAGGCGACACCGTGGTGACCAATGGCGGCGTGGTTGCCAAGGTCACCAAAGTCATCGATGACGATCATATCGAAATTGAAATTGCCGATGGCGTGAAGGTGCGACACGTGCGCGCCATGGTCAGCGACGTGCGCGCGAAAAGCGAGCCGATCAAGGACGACAAGGCTGCTTGATTGAATCGCAAAGGGGGCAGGGACGCGCGCGGACTGAACGGCGCTGCAGTAGGGAAAACCTGATCCATGTTGTTTTTCACGCGCTGGAAGGCAGCGGCAATTCTGCTCTTGGCCCTCGCCGTATGCCTTTTCGCCTTGCCCAATTTCTTTTCGGAGAACGTGATCCGTCATTGGCCGAGCTGGGCACAACGTCACATCGTGCTCGGGCTCGACCTGCAAGGCGGCTCGCATCTGTTGCTGGAGGTCGATTCGGCGGCGGTGCGCAAGGAGCAATTGCAGTCGATCAACGATGATGTACTGCGTGTGTTGCGCCAGGCGCGCATTCCATTCACCGGCCGCGCCATCCGCGGCAACAGCGTCGAAGTGCACATCACGCGCGATACCGACATCGATACCGCGCTCGCCAAGCTGCGGGAGCTGTCGCAGCCGCTCTCCGGCTTTGCCGGCAGCACCGGGCAGCGCACCATTACAGTGACCGCCAGCGGCAGCACGATCACGCTGAGCCCTACCGACCCGGCCATCACCGAGCGGGTGCGCCAGGCCGTCGACCAATCGATCCAAATTGTCGAGCGCCGCGTCAATGAGCTCGGCCTGGTCGAGCCGACGATCCAGCGGGAAGGCGCCGATCGCATACTCGTTCAGGTGCCGGGCCTGCAGGATCCCTCCCGGCTGAAAGAAATCCTCGGTAAGACGGCGAAACTCGATTTCAGGATGGTCGACGTGTCGATGTCGCCCGAGCAGGCGGAGCAGGCTCATCCGGCCGATTCCGAGATCCTGCCCGGCGAAACGCCCGGCCTGAAATATTTAATTGAGAAGCGCGTGCTGGTTTCTGGCGCCGATCTCACCGATGCGCAACCCGGCTTCGATCAACGCACCAATGAACCGGTCGTGAATTTCCGCTTCAATTCCGCGGGTGCGCGCAAATTCGCCGAGGTGACGCAAGCCAATGTGGGCAAGCCGTTCGCGATCGTGCTCGACAACAAGGTGATCTCGGCGCCGGTCATCCGCGAGCCGATTTTGGGTGGCTCCGGGCAGATTTCCGGCAATTTCACAGTGCAGTCCGCCAACGATCTCGCCATTCTGTTGCGTGCCGGCGCGCTGCCGGCACCACTGACGATTATCGAAGAACGCACCGTGGGGCCCGGCCTCGGCCAGGACTCGATCAATGCCGGGGAGCATGCCGCCTATGCTGGCGCCGCACTGGTGATCATTTTCATGTTCGCGACCTACGGATTGTTCGGACTGTTTGCCAATATCGCAGTTGCAGTGAACGTCGCGATGATCTTCGGAATCCTGTCGCTGTTGAACGCGACGCTGACGCTTCCAGGCATCGCCGGCATCGTGCTGACGGTCGGTATTGCGGTGGACTCGAACGTGCTGATCTACGAGCGCATTCGCGAGGAGGTGCGCGCTGGCCGCAGCGCAATCAATGCGATCGACGCGGGCTTTTCGCGGGCCCTTGCCACTATTCTGGATTCGAACATCACCACCTTCATTGCAGCGGCGGTTTTGTTCTATATCGGCACTGGGCCGGTGCGTGGCTTTGCGGTGACGCTAGGCATCGGCATTATCACCACTTTGTTCACGGCCTTTACCTTGACCCGGCTGATCGTCGCCTATTGGGTGCGCCTGTGGCGTCCCCGCGTTGTGCCGATATGAGCATGGTCGCGCCGCGCGGAGCGTTTACCGGATTAGTTCATGCCTTACAGTAGAAATTCCCACCTGAAAGCCTGACCGTGCGCCTTCTCCGCATCGTTCCCGACGATACCAAATTCGATTTCATGCGCTTCCGGCGCATCAGCTTTCCCGTATCGGCGATGCTGTCGATCGCGGCAATACTGCTGTACTTCTTCCACGGCCTGAATTTCGGCATCGATTTTATCGGTGGCACGCTGATCGAGGTGCAGACCAAAGCCGGTCCGGCCGATCTCGCCAAGATGCGCACGAAAATCGGGTCGCTGCAGCTCGGTGAATTTCAGCTGCAGCAATTCGGCGCGCCGGACGATGTGTTGATCCGCATCTCCGAACAGCCGGGCGGCGATGAAGCGCAACAGGCCGCAGTGCAGAAGGTTCGGAATGCGCTGGGCGACGAAGTGGACTACCGGCGGGTCGAGGTTGTGGGGCCGAGCGTTTCCACCGAGCTTCTGGCCTATGGCACGATCGGTCTGGTTTTGGCGATCGTGGCGATCCTGATCTATCTCTGGTTCCGTTTCGAATGGCAGTTTGCGCTCGGCGCCATGATCGCCAACGTGCACGACCTTGTGCTCACCGTGGGTTTCATGTCGCTCACGCGGATCGATTTCGATCTCACCAGCATCGCCGCCTTGCTCACGATCCTCGGCTATTCGCTCAATGATACGGTTGTGATCTACGACCGCATCCGTGAAATGCTTCGCCGCTACAAGCGCATGCCGATGCCAGACCTGTTGAACGCTTCGGTCAATGCCACACTGTCGCGCTCGATCGTCACTCACGTTACGGTGGCGATGTCGCTTCTCGCGTTGCTGTTGTTCGGCGGTCAAGCGATTCACAGTTTCACTGCTACAATGATGTTCGGTGTGGTGCTTGTGGGTACCTACACATCGGTCTTCATTGCTTCGCCGATTTTGATTTATCTCGGTGTAGGCCGCGGTCGCGCCGGCGGAGCCGAAGAACCGGAATCGCCGCCGACAGCACCTGCCGCAGCGCCGATTTCGGCAGTGTCGGCTTCGCGGCGGGGCAAAGCGCGGCGGTAGCGTTTTGGTGGCGCATGATCTATTCGGAAAACCGGTTCCACTTTTCCGGATCATGCTCTAGTGGACGAGCCCCATCTACCGCGGCAAGTCTTGATCGACGCGCACGGCGCCGGCGGGTTTCGCTTTGCGGGGATGTCGCATCGCGGATCGGTGCTCTGTTTGCCGCAGGGCATTTGGGCGTGGCCGGCCGTTTCGCCCAACGATATTACAGGCGAGGCATTGTCGCGCGTCTTCGCTGCGGCCACTGATCTGGATTTTTTCATTATCGGGAGTGGCACCACGCCGTGGCGGCCGCCGGATGAGTTGCGCACGCGGTTTCGCGAAGCCCGCGTCTCACTCGACGCGATGACAACCGGACCCGCCGTGCGTACCTATAACGTGATGTTGATGGAAGGCCGCCGGGTCGGCGCAGGGTTGATCGCCGTCGAATGATCTTACGGTCGCATCATGCAAGAGGCAGCTTCATTTTGCGCCGATCTTGTGCGCAACGCTGATCGCGATCGGTTTGTCGCGACCCTATTTGCGCCTGCACGCAATCGCGATGCGCTTTATGCACTTTACGCCTTTAACGCCGAAATCGCGCGAGTGCGGGATCGCGCGCGTGAAGCGGCGGCGGGAGAAATCCGGTTGCAGTGGTGGCGCGAAGTCGTTCAGGGCGAGCGCGGTGGCGAAGCGATCGCGAGCCCGGTGGCCGCGTCGCTCCTGAATGCAATTGAGCACTATCGCCTGCCGGTAAACGCGATATTGTCGCTCATCGAGGCGCGCCGCTTCGATCTTTATGACGAACCGATGCGGACGATCGCTGAACTTGAAGACTACACGCTCAAAACCGCATCGGCTTTGATTGCAATGGCGGCGCAGATTCTTGGCGTCGATGCTGTGGTGGCCGCTCGCCCCGCCGGAACAGCCTATGCGCTGACGCAACTGTTGGCCGCCGTGCCAGGACATGCGACGCGCGGGCAACTCTATCTACCGCTCGAACTGCTAGATCGCCATGGCGCATATGCCGCAGACGTGTTTGCCCGCCGCACGTCGCCGGCGCTCAACCAAGCCGCCGCCGATTTGCACCGTTTGGCGCGTGACCATCTCGCCACCGCCGCGAACAAGTTGCGGATGCTGCCCCAGCAGGCGCTGCCGGCATTTCTTCCAATTGCATCGGTGCGCAGGTCGCTCGATCGCCTGGATCGTTCTGACATTTTCTCGCCAAAAGCGCTCTCGCCGTGGCGGCGCCAGTGGCTGATTTGGCGCGCCGCACGCAAGCCAGATCGGTTAGCGGGCTGATTTGGCTCAGCCGCGGCCCTTGCCGTTTTGAGCCAGGCGGCTTCCGGTCTGGAGGAGTTTCTGGACGTCGGCTAAGACGCGATTGCTATCCTCGACATATCGTTGCATGCGCTGGCCGAACCAGTCCTGATACACGGTGGTCATATCAGGCATGGATCGTGCGGCAGCGAGCTTATTCGCCATGGCGGTGGTGAACTCAGCTTCTGATTTGGCGCGCGCGAACCAGTGTTCGTTGATCTGTTCAAGCGCGTCGAGAAACTCTTTCTGCGCTGCGAACACCGTTTTGGCTTGCTCCTGAGCTTGATCGAACTGCTGAACGAAGGTGGCGGAAAGAGAACCGTTGGATCCGGATTGCGTGGCAGGCATGACGTGCTCCTAAAATTTTGATATTCCGACGTGCATAGGTCGGCAGCCACACCCCTTCGGTGATCTCAACACCGGAACGGTGCAAACTCGAAGTGGGATCTCACCCCGTGTTCGCGCAAAGAACGCGTGCAGGCTTTATCGGTTCCTGGGACCGAAAAATTTGAAGGAAAACTCTGAAAAAACTTGATCGGCCGGCCGCTGACGGTTGAATCGAATTCATCAGAAAGTTAGAAGGCAAAACGGTCACGCAAATTGCGTCTGCCGGAGACGATGCGGGAGACGATGGCGCGTTCAGTATCGGTCCCGACCAGGGAATCAATCAAATCGAGCTGATTCATCGCCACGAGCTCGAGAATTTCGCTGCGGATTTCGCCTTGCTTATTGCGCGGCAGATTTTGCACCACCTGCAAATGCTCGGGCTTGGCATCGCCTAAAAATTTGAGCAGTTCGTCTTCAGCAGCGTTGGCCTCGACAAATGCGTAAAGTCCGGTGCCGGCGCGGCGATCGGGAAAAGCTACGATCGCAACGTCGCCAACGCGCGGATGCGCGCGTAACCGCGCAGCAATCGCCGGCGCTTGCCGGGTGAAACGGACGCCGCGGCCCTCGCGGTCCGTGAAATTAAATCCCCGCGTGATCGCGTAGTAAAGCTTCTTGCCGCTGGCCATCCATACCCGGGTGAGCAGCGTCTTGCGGCCCAGGACGCGGCGTTCCGCGGCGGTCAGCGCGGCCGGCGCGTAGCGGCGTTTATGCTTGAGAAGATGCCGCAGATCCTCATAGCGCGCTAACCGGAACAACAAGCTGCGCCGCGAAAAGAATTCCGCAAGCTGAAAGTCGGTAAGATAGGCGCGACCATGCGCGTAGATCCAGTTCTGTTCCTTAGCCAGATCGTTATGCGTGATGCCGGCACGGTGCAGTAGCCGCAATGCGGTCTTTGCCGAGCGGAAAAAGCGGGCATCGCCGTAAGGCTTGGCGATGTGCAGTGGCAGGCCATCGATCCAGCCGCGCACGAGGAAGCGTTTTCCGGCAAGCAATGGCGGAGGCGCAATCGAAAGTGGTCCGGCGACGGCAAGCGCACGGCACTCACGCCGGAACAATTCTTTCGCAACAAACCGGCTCCACCACGGTACGTCATCAAGGTGCCGGAGCACGGCATCGACCTCGCCCCGCTCGGTGCGAAACCGCCCGCGCTCGATGGTTGAGAACAAATCGCGCTTGAGCACCGCGGTGCTCCGCCAGCCGCTTGGAAGTTCCTCGCGATGGGCACCCATGCCGATTGTATAACATGTTTTCAAACATAGAGGTGCTCATTCCGCCGCAACAGGAACCCGACCTGACAGCCAGCTTTCAAGATCATGGAGGGCGCGCGTGCAAAGCGCCCGCTTCTTTGCGGCGGTTCTGACCGCGCCGCGTAAGCGGCCGCCACCGGCATCTCTGGCCAGGTTCAGCGCCAGCGGCGGAAACAACCCGAAATTGACGTTCATGGGCTGGAACGAACGCGGACCCGTATCGATGGTCTCGATGTGGCCACCGGTGATGTGGGCAAGAAGCGCACCGTGAGCGGTGGTGTAGGGTGGCGGAACTATATTTTCGCCAAAGCGCTCCGCAGCCGCGAAGTGGCCGGCCAGGAGCCCAATCGCCGCGGACTCGACATAGCCTTCACAGCCGGTGATCTGACCGGCAAAGCGCAGCCGCGGCGCCGATCGTAGCCGCAGCGTTGCATCCAATGATTTCGGGGAATTTATGAACGTATTGCGATGCAAGCCACCGAGCCGTGCAAATTCGGCTTTGGCTAGAGCCGGAATTGTCCGAAAGATGCGCGACTGCTCGCCGTGTTTGAGCTTGGTCTGAAAACCCACCATGTTGAAGAGGGTGCCGAGTCGGTTGTCCTGGCGGAGTTGCACGACCGCGTGAGGCTTGATCTCTGGACAATGCGGGTTTGTCAGCCCGAACGGTTTCATCGGGCCGTGCCGTAGCGTTTCGCGCCCGCGCTCGGCCATCACTTCAATCGGCAGACAGCCGTCGAAATACGGCGTTACCTTTTCGAAGTCGTGAAATGACGATTTCTCGGCGGCGAGCAATGCGTCGATGAAATTGTCGTAATCGGAGCGTGTGAGCGGGCAATTGATATAATCAGCTCCCGAACCGGCCGGACCGGTCTTATCGTAGCGCGATTGGAACCAGGCCACTTCCATATCGATCGAGTCGCGATAAACAATCGGCGCGATAGCATCAAAAAAAGCCAGCGCGTCTTCGCCGGTCAGCGATCGGATCGTATCGCTCAGTGCCGGCGAGGTCAGCGGACCGGTGGCGACGATGACGCTGTCCCAGTCGTCGGGAGGCGTCACAATTTCTTCGCGGCGGATCTCGATCAGCGGCTCGGCATCCAGCGCCGCCGTGATGGCCCTGGCAAAGCCATCGCGATCAACCGCAAGGGCACTCCCAGCGGGCAGCTTATGTGCATCGGCAGCCTGCATAATCAGGGATTGAAGCCGACGCATCTCGGCATGGAGGAGGCCAATAGCGCTACCCTGAGCGTCGTCCGAACGGAACGAGTTCGAACAAACGAGCTCGGCCAGTTGCGCGGTCTTGTGGACCGCGGTGGGGCGTACTGGACGCATTTCGTGCAACACGACTGGAACGCCCCGCCGCGCCAACTGCCAAGCAGCCTCACAGCCGGCAAGCCCGCCGCCGATGATGTGAACCGGACGCATCCCGCAAAAAGCTCCGTAAAATTGGCACTTCTTTGCGCCCAAGTCGCCGTTTGCTAGCGGATTGCTAGCAAATGCGCCTCACTTTGTCTTTGATTTGTTCAGGGCCGCCTGGATCGCCGCATCCACCTTGGCGACGGCATCCTCCTGCATCCCCGGCAACACATGGCTGTAGGTATCGAGCGTGATGCCGATGTTGGAATGCCCTAGCCGTTCCTGCGCAATCTTCGGATGGACACCGGCCGCTAGCAGATGTGTGGCGTGGCTGTGGCGAAGGTCGTGGAAGCGTATTTGGGGAAGCCCATGCCGGCGCAGGAACCGGCTAAAGCTGCGGGTCACCGAGCTGGGATAAACCGCCGCGCCGTCTTCCCCAATAAAGACGTGGTGATCATCGGTCAGTCGCACGCCGATTCTTAGCAGTCCCTCGGATTGCTGTAATCGATGTCGCCGTAATTCCGTTATCAGCATTGGCGGCAGCGTAACGGCCCGTCCCTTTCCGTTCTTGGGACTTTTTTCACGCACATCCCCGCGCACTTTGACGACACTGGCGACAACAGACAATCTGCCCGCATCAAGATCGACGGAGCGCCAACGCAAGCCGCAAATTTCACCCCGTCGTAGTCCGCACAAGACGCCAAGCAGGATCGGAATAAATACGGACGTTCCTCGCGCCGCCTCAATCATCTTGGCGGTGGCGTCGGTGTCCACAGTGCGCATTTCTTTGCGTGCCGCCTTGGGCGGCTTCACCAGCGCAGCGGGGTTATACGGAATCACACGCCACACACATGCCTGCGTGAGCGCCTGCTTTAGCACAACATGAATGTGATGAACTGTACGCGGCGATAGTCCGCCGTCCTTACCATCACAGCGACCACCCGCCAATGCTTTGCTGTAGAAATCAGAGATTTGCTCCGGCCGCAATTTTGTTAGTCGTGCATCGCCTAATGCGGGGATAATGTTGTTGGTGCAATATTCAAAGTATCGCTGAAATGTGTTCGGCTCGACCTGCGTCTTGATGTGATTGAGCCACCGCTCAAGGAATTGCGCCACCGTCACCTTGTCCGGCTCGACATAGGCGCCGGAATCCATCTCAGTGACGATACGAGCGAGGTGACGTTTTGCTTCTGTTTTACCCTTAGCATCGGGCAGAGAAATAAACTTGACCTTACGCCTACCGGCTGGATCGCGAGTGCTGATCACCGCATACCAATTTCCCTTACCTCGTTCGCGTACGTGACCTGTCATGGCTATTCCCCCTTTGGTGTTTTGGCGTCGTCCTGAGCGTTTTCTTCCTCTGAATACATGCTCATGAGGTCCGCGGCCGATTCCCCAGCGGCGCTCAAAACTATGTCCTCTAGTCGTTTCGCAATTTCCGGATCTAAGCCGTTCCAAATTGCTTCCGCCACCACGCCGGCCCAATTGTGTTGGCCGCCGCCTTGAACGGAGCTGGCTAGCCGTCTCACTATTTCTGCATTCATCGAGCGGTCTGCATCCGCCGCTTCGCGCTCAAGCTTGAATCGAAGCCACTCGCGTGGGCGTTGCAACGCTTTGGCTTCGTTTCTTTGGTGGCTTCGGTGTCAATAGCCAGAGAGGCCTACGGGGACCCACCC
>JBPYFG010000388.1:0-2480 GCA_051986365.1 Xanthobacteraceae bacterium | reverse complement strand
GCGCCGGCGTGCAGGTTGTGTTCGGCTTCATCGAATTGAAGACGCACGCCAAGCTGTCGCTGGTAGTCCGGCGCGAGGGTCCCTCGCTCGCCTCTTATGTGCATGTCGGGACCGGGAATTATCATCCGGTCACGGCCCGCATTTACACCGACCTGTCGTTCTTTACCTGCGATCCGATCATCGCCCGCGACGTCAGCCGCATTTTCAATTTCGTCACCGGCTATGCCGAGCCGGCCGAGCTCGAGCGCATGGCGGTTTCGCCCCTGTCGCTGCGCAATCGCATCCACGAGCACATCGACCAGGAAATCGCCCATGCCAAGGCCGGCCGCCCCGCGGCGATCTGGATGAAGATGAATTCGCTAGTCGACCCCGACATCATCGATGCGCTCTACGAGGCTTCAGGCGCCGGCGTGCCGGTCGATCTTGTCGTGCGCGGCATCTGCTGCCTGCGCCCGGGCGTGCCCGGGCTCTCTGATAATATCCGGGTCAAGTCGATCATCGGCCGCTTTCTCGAGCACGGCCGCATTTACTGCTTTGGCGCCGGCCACGGCCTGCCGCATGCCAAAGCCGCGGTTTACATTTCGTCGGCCGACATGATGCCGCGCAATCTCGATCGCCGGGTCGAAGCGCTATGCCCGATCCTCAATCCGACCGTGCACGAGCAGGTGCTCGATCAAATTATGGTCGCGAATTTGAAGGACAATCAGCAAAGCTGGCAGGTCTTGGGCGACGGGTCGTCGTCGCGCATCGTTCCGGGACCGGGCGAGGAAAACTTCAACTCAACGACTTATTTCATGACCAATCCAAGCCTGTCCGGCCGCGGCAAGTCGCCCAAAGATTCGATCCCGCGCCTGCGGCACCGGCCGGAACGCATGTGAAGCTTTGGCGAATCGCGTAGGTTGCGGCCGCCAGAGCCGATCGGCAGGCAGGAAAAATTGTTTAAAGGGCCTCGCTTTTCCCGTGAGGCGATAGCCGCGAATAGCTGCGATCCATTGAATTTAATGCCGCGCGCCACTCCCCATGCCGGTTCGAATGCGCAGGGACGCCTCGACCACGGGCCGCCGATTGCGGTCGTCGACATCGGATCGAATTCGGTACGGCTTGTCGTTTATGAAGGGCTGACACGCAGCCCGACGGAATTGTTCAACGAAAAGGCCCTGTGCGGCCTCGGCCGGGAAGTGCATTCGACACGATTGCTCGCGGCCGACGCGGTGCAGCACGCGCTCGTCACGCTCAAGCGTTTCCGCGCTTTGTGCGACACCATGAAGGTCAAGGAAATCTTCGCCATTGCCACCGCGGCGGTCCGTGACGCCAAGAATGGCGCGGCGTTCATCAAGCTCGCCGAGCGCACTATCAACGCTGAAATCGAGATTCTGTCCGGCGGTCGCGAGGCCGAGCTCACCGCGCTCGGCGTGATTTCCGGCGTGCATCGCGCCGACGGCGTGGTCGGGGATCTCGGCGGCGGCTCGCTCGAACTCGTCGATGTCCGCGGCACGCGAGCGCGCCACGGCCTGACCCGGCCGCTCGGCGGCCTTGCGCTCGCCGACATCTCGGCAAAGTCGCTCAAGAAAGCCGACAAATTCGTCAAGAAGTCACTCAGCGGCTTGCCGGTGCTCAAGGCTTGCGAGGGTCGAAATTTTTATGCGGTCGGCGGTACCTGGCGTTCGCTGGCGCGGTTGCACATGTGGCAGACCGGTTATCCGCTGCATGTCATGCACGGCTATGCGATCCGCGCCGATGAGGCGGAGGAATTCGCCCGGCTCGTGCATCGCGTCGATGTCGATACCCTTTCCAATATCGAGGTGGTCAATAGCGCGCGGCGTCCGCTTTTGCCCTATGCGGCGCTGGTGCTCGAATACATTTTGCGCGTCGGCAAACCGCGGCAGGTGGTGTTCTCGGCGCTCGGCATTCGCGAAGGTCTGTTGTTTTCATTGCTCAAGAAAAAAGAGAAGGAGAAAGACGCACTGATCGAAGCGGCGTTTCACCTCAATCAATTGCGCTCGCGCTCGCCGCGCCATGGCGAGGAATTGATCGCGTGGACCGACAGGTTCATGGCCACTTCAGGACTCGATGAGAACGCCGAGGAGCGCCGGCTGCGTCACGCGGCCTGCCTCCTCGCCGATATCGGCTGGCGCGCCCATCCCGATTACCGCGGCGAACAATCGCTCAACATCATCGCCCATGGCGGCTTTTCCGGCATCGACCATCAGGGCAGGGCCTATCTGGCGCTCGCCGTGTTCTTTCGCCATGTCGGCCTGGTGATGGACGATGAGCTCTCCCCGCGCTTACGCGAACTAGTCTCGACGCGGCTCCTCGACCGGGCGCGCGTGCTCGGCGCCGCGCTGCGGCTCGCTTATGTCGTATCCGCGGCGATGCCCGGCGTGCTCAAGGCAACCCCGCTCGCGATCGAGCGCCATCGTCTGGCGCTGCGACTGCCGGATGAATTCGCCGCACTGGCCGGCGAGCGCGTGGCTAATCGG
>JBPYFG010000387.1:0-4891 GCA_051986365.1 Xanthobacteraceae bacterium | reverse complement strand
ATCTGCCGCGCGCTCGAACAGGACGCGGCCGAGAACGAGCTTCCGGTCGAGTTCTTCGCCCGGGTGATCTGGCAGGAAAGCCGCTTCAATGCGCGCGCCGTGAGCAACAAAGGCGCGCAAGGCATCGCCCAGTTCATGCCGGCAACCGCGGACTATCGCGGGCTGGTCGATCCGTTCGATCCAATCGAGGCGCTGAAGAATTCGGCGCGTTACTTACGCGATCTCAAGGCGCGCTTCGGCAATCTCGGGCTCGCCGCCGCGGCCTATAACGCGGGACCAGGGCGCGTGAGCGCATGGCTCACCAGCCATCGGCCGCTGCCGGGCGAGACCCGCAACTACGTCGCCATCATCACCGGCTGGACCGCGGACGAATGGGCCTCGGCCAACCCGCCGAAAACCTCGGAGACGACGATCCCACAAGGCGTGCCGTGCACGCGGCTCGCCAACCTGATCCTGGCGCCGAAAGAACAAGCGCAGCGCATGGCCGCCTATGTGCCGCGCTGGGGCATGCAGCTCACCGCCAACTGGTCGGAGAGCAAGGCCTGGGCGACGTATCGGCTGATTCAGAAGCAATATGCCGCCCTGATCGGCGACCGCGAGCCGATCGTGATCAGGAGCCGCGGCATCGGATTGGGTTTCGCCATGCGCTACAACATCCGCATCGCCGACGACGATCGCGCCTATCTGGAGAAATTCTGCCGGAAGCTGATCGCGGCGGGCGGCGCCTGCGTCGTGCTGCGGAACGATCGGGGCTGACAGACACGGGATTTTTTCTGCATACGGCGCGTGCGTGATGCAATCGCAATCTGGAAAACGCGATCTAACAATCCTGGCGTGCGCCAGTTAATTTTATTTAATTTCATTTGATGCGCCCCCGCGAAAGCGGGGGAGGAAATTATCACTCGCTCTTTTGGCCGCCACCGAGCTGTTTGAGCTTGGCGAACACCGCCTCGACGTTGAGCTCCTCGCCAGGCTTCTTCGCCTCCGGCTCGGGCTCCTCCTTTGGCGCAGTGGTTACGGATGCGGGTAGCAGCGTCGCACCCGGCTCCTGCACCGGCGCGGGCTTCTCCTTCGCCGCCTTCTGCACTTCGAGATCGAGATCGATCTGCGAGCACAGCCCGAGCGTCACCGGATCGAGCGGCGTCAAATTCGCCGAGTTCCAGTGCGTGCGTTCGCGGATCGCCAGGATGGTCGATTTGGTGGTGCCCACGAGCCGCATGATCTGGCTGTCCTTGAGCTCGGGGTGATTGCGCACGAGCCAGAGGATCGCGTTCGGCCGGTCCTGACGCCGCGACACCGGCGTGTAGCGCGGTCCCTTCTTCGGCTTGGCTTCGGGCAAGCGCACCTTCGGTTCGGCGATGTGCAGCCGGTGATTGGGATCGGCCTCCGCCGCCTTGATCTCCTCGCGCGTCAGCTGCCCAGTGAGGATCGGATCGAGGCCCTTGATGCCCTGCGCCGCGTCGCCGTCGGCAATCGCTTTGACCTCGAGCGGATGCAGATGACACAGTTCGGCGATCTGGTCGAACGATAGCGAGGTGTTCTCGACCAGCCACACGGCGGTCGCTTTCGGCATCAAAGGCGTGATCGTCATAGCTAAATCTCCTCTGTGCTCCGCCCGCCCCATTGGCGAAGCCACTCACGTCATCAACGATGACTGGAAAAGCTGATGAAATATAGGCGCCGGGCGGGTCCGGCGCAACCGGCCGTTTGCCGCGGATATCAGCGGTTTTCGCGCCGTTGGCGCTTTTAACTGTATTTGGAACCAACATCAGCTCTCAGACGCGGCTCACGCAACGACGCCCTTCACCGCATTGGCGAAGACCTCATAAGCAATCGAACCGTCCGCGGCGATCGGCAGCCGCTCGCGGACCTTCGTTTTACACTCGCTCCCGCGCTCGGGGATATCGATCATTCCGCCGCAGCTTTGCTGTCGCGCGCCTTGATCGCCGCCCAGACCCGGCTCGGCGTTGCCGGCATGTCGATGTGCTCGATGCCGAGCGGCGCTAGCGCATTGAGAATGGCGCTCATGATCGCCGGCGGCGCGCCGGTGGCGCCAGCCTCGCCCGCGCCTTTGACGCCGAGCGGGTTGGTCTTGGCCGGCACTTCGGTCAGCTCAGAAACCAATTCCGGCAGATCGTCGGCCCGCGGCATGGCGTAGTCCTGGAAACTGCCGGTGACGAGCTGGCCCGAGGAATCGAACACGATCGCCTCCATCAGCGCCTGCCCGGCGCCTTGCGCGACACCCCCATGGATCTGGCCCTCGCACAACAGGCGATTGATCACCTTGCCGACGTCGTCGATCGCAGCATAGCGCTCGAGCGTGATCGCGCCGGTCTCCGGATCGATTTCGACTTCGCAGACATGACAGCCGTTCGGATAGTTCGGCGGCTCGGCAGCGAAGGTGCCGGACGCTTCCAGCCCGACATCGAATTGCGGCGGCAGCATCACCGGACGGTAGAACGCCTTGGCGACGTCGGTCAGCGGCAGCGCGCGGTCAGTGCCGACGATGCGGAAGGCGCCGTCCTTGAATTCAAGGTCGCCGGCCGCCGCTTCGAGCATGGTCGCCGCCATCGGCTTTGCTTTCTCGATGATCGCGTCGGCCGCCCGTTTGAGCGCATTGCCGCCGATATGCATGCTGCGCGAACCGTAGGTGCCTCGGCCCATCGGCACGGCATCGGTGTCGCCTTGGATGAAGCGGATGTTCTCGAACGACACACCAAGCCATTCGCTCACCATCTGCATGTAGACGGTCTGATGGCCTTGGCCGTGCGAATGCGTGCCGGCGAGAATGGTTAGCATGCCGCTCGGATCGAAGCGCAGCACCATACGGTCGTTGAACACCGCGGCTTCTTCCAGGAAGTAACCGATGCCGCGGCCGCGCAGCTTGCCGCGCTTTTTCGATTCGGCGGCGCGTTTGGCAAAGCCGTTCCAGTCGGCAAGCTCGAGGCACTCGTCCATGACATGGACGAAATCGCCGCTGTCATAGGTGATGCCGGTTTGCAGCTTGTGCGGCATCGCCGCGGCCGGAATGTAATTGCGTCGCCGGATTTCCACCGGATCGATTTTCAGGCTGCGCGCGGCGCGGTCGATCAGCATTTCGATCAGAAAGGTCGCCTCGGGCCGTCCGGCGCCGCGATAGGGCGCAAGTGGAATGGTGTTGGTGAGCACCGCCTTGCCGACGGCATGGACGGCGGGGATCTGATAGACGCCGGGCGACAGCCGCATGGCGAAAAGCGGCACCACCATCGATGCGCCGAAGACATGCGAACCCATGGCGTGCAGCGCGCTGACGCGAAGCCCTAGAATTTTGCCGTGCTCGTCGAGCGCGAGCTCACCGGTGACGATCTGGTCGCGGCCTTGCGAATCGCCGAGCAAGGCTTCGGAGCGAGTCGAAACCCATTTGACCGGACGGCCGCCGACCCGCCGCGACGCCCAGACCACCAGCGCATCTTCGGGGTAACCGCCGAACTTCATGCCGAAGCCGCCGCCGACATCGGGCGAGATGACGCGAAGCTTGGTCTCAGGAATTTTCAGCACTTGGCCCGCAACTGCCGAGCGCGTGCCGTGCGGGTTCTGCGAGGTCGAATACAGCGTGTAGCTGTCGCTGTCCGGATGATAATGGCCGATCGCAGCGCGCGGCTCGATTGAATTCGCCGTGATGCGATTGTTGTTGAGTTTGAGCGACACAATGTGGCGCGCCTTGGCGAAGGCAGCATCGGTCGCGTCCTTATTCCCCATCATCAGCGTAAAGGCGATGTTGTTCGGTTGTTCGTCCCACACCGCCGGCGCGCCCGGCTTGACCGCGTCCTCGACGCCAATCACGGCCGGCAACGGCTCATAATCGACTTCGATCAGTTCGGCGGCGTCACGCGCCTGCGCATACGTCTCGGCCACCACGAAGGCGACACGGTCGCCGACCGCGCGCACTTTCTGACCTTCGAGAATGGCACGCAGCGTACGAAACCCCTTGGGGCCGCCCATGTCTTCCGGCATCGGCGGCGCCAGACCGCCGAGCTTGTCGGCGACCACATCAGCACCGGTCAGCGCTGCGAGCACGCCCGGTGCGATTTTCGCTTTCGCGGTATGGACGCGCTTGATGCGGGCATGCGCATGCGGCGACATGACCACGACGCCGTAGCACTGCCGCGGCAGTTCGAGATCGTCGACATAGCGGCCACGGCCGGTGATGAATCGCGGATCTTCAACCCGGGGGACCGGCTGACCGACACCGAATTTATTCACGCAGGACTCCTCATCGTAATTGTGTGCCGTCGTCCTGAGGTGCGCGCATGCGCGCCTCGAAGGACGTCGGCCGACGCGCTGGAGATGTCACCCTTCGAGGCTCGCGGAGTTTACCATCGGGCCTGCCACTTCGGGCAGGACCCGTTGGCTCGCACCTCAGAGTGACGGAATGAGCTATCATCATACTCACCAATTCCGGCGATGAGAACGGAGAGTCAAGGAGGCGGCATGGCGGCGATTCCGGACAAAGCGCGGTTCGACTACATCATTGTCGGCGCCGGCTCGGCCGGCTGCGTACTCGCCAACCGGCTCACCGAATCCGGCCGCCATCGCGTTCTGCTTATCGAAGCCGGCGGCCATGACCGGCATATCTGGATTCACATCCCGCTCGGCTACGGCAAGCTGTTCGACAACGCCAAGGTCAACTGGCTGTACAAGACTGAGCCGGAACCTGAGCTGAACAACCGGCAAATTATCCAACCGCGCGGCAAAGTGCTGGGCGGATCGAGTTCGATCAACGGCTTGCTCTACATCCGGGGCCAGCACGAGGACTACGACCATTGGCGGCAGCTTGGCAATACCGGCTGGGGCTTTGCCGACGTGCTGCCCTATTTCCGGCGCGCCGAGAATCAACAGCGCGGCGCCGATG
>JBPYFG010000386.1:0-2652 GCA_051986365.1 Xanthobacteraceae bacterium | reverse complement strand
GCATCAACATGACGCTGCCGACGATGATGCCAAGCCCGGCGGCGATGGAGAGCAGCCATGCCACGGCGCTGATCGGCCAATGCGCCGGCGTGCCCAACGTCGCCTCGGCCGAAGCGCTGCCGAGATCCACGAGATACACGATCAGGCGTTCGAGCACGATCCCGACCACCACAATCAGCGCGAGCGCGAGACCAATGCTCTTCCACAGTACCGCGCGCAGCGGCGGCGAGAATAATTGGGTTGTCGCCTTAATCGCGTCGTCGAACATGGTTCCGCGCCATTTGCGCCGTCTTGGGTTTAGATCAAGCCGAAACATTTGCCCCGCGGCGGCGGTTGAGGCAATGTGCGCGCGGACGTGGGGAGAACCGACCACATCGAGATACCGGCCGCAAGTGTGTTGGACAGTATGCCGTCTCTGAGCCGCCGTTCGCTGCTCGCGGCCTCGGCCGCATTCACCGCGGGTCCGGCATTTGCCGCGATCGCGCCGTCCGGCGGCCCGCTTGATGCGATCATTGTCGGCGCCGGCGCCGCTGGAATCGCTGCCGCACGGCGGCTCGCCGCGGCCGGGCGGCGTTATCTTGTGATCGAGGCGACCGATCACGTCGGCGGGCGCTGCATCACCGACTCGACGAGTTTCGGGGTACCGTTCGATCGCGGCGCGCGCTGGATTTATCTCGCCGATTCAAATCCCCTGATCAAAGCGGCGCCGCACCGCAGCGACATTTATCCGGCGTCGCTCAGCCAGAAAATACGGATCGGCCGGCGCTACGCGCGCGAAGGCGAGCTTGAGGATTTTCTGTCGGCGCAAGTTCGCGCGACCCGCGCCATTGGCGACGCGGCCCGCAAGGCGGACCTCGCCTGCGCACAAGCAATGCCAAACGATCTCGGCGACTGGCGCGCGACGATCGAATTCGTGCTTGGGCCGTACAATTGCAGCAAGGATCTCGCGCAGGTCTCGTCGTTCGACTTCGCCAAAGCCGCGGAACGCCGCACCGCGGCGTTCTGCAAACCGGGTTTCGGTGCGTTGCTTGCCTCGCTGGCTCAGGGGCTATCGATTCAGCTGTCAACGCCAGCAACTTCGATCGAGAGCCGGCGCGGCGTGACCGTAGAAACTGCAAGCGGCGCGATCTCGGCCACGGCCGCCATCGTCACCGTGCCGACCAATGTTATCGCCTCGGGCGCGTTCAAGTTCAGCCCGGATCGTCGCGACCTGTTCGCGCGGCTGCCGCTCGGCAGCTACGATCGCATCGCGCTCGAACTGCTCGGCAATCCGCTCGGGCTCGAAAGCGACGATTTGGTTTTCGAGAAATCGGGCAATACCCATACCGCCGCGATTCTCGCCAATGTCGGTGGCACGCCGCTCTGTTTTGTTGACGTCGCGGGCGGATTCGGCCGCGATCTTGCAGCGCAGGGCGAAGCCGCGATGTTCGATTTTGCCGTCGAGTGGCTCGGGGGGCTGTACGGCACCGAAATCAAAAGGTCGGTCGGGCGAAAGCAGGCGACAAGCTGGAACACGGCGCCCTATGCGCTTGGCGCCTGGTCGGCGGCGCTACCGGGGGCGCAGTCGGCACGCCGGTTGCTCATGGATCGCGTCGCCGACGATGTCTGGTACGCCGGCGAGGCTGCGCACGAGACCCTGTGGGGTACGGTCGGCGGCGCTTGGGAATCCGGCGAGCGCGCCGCTGATGCGGTGCTGCGTCGGCTCGGCGGCGTCAAACAGGCCGCGCCGGCTGCCGAAAGCGAAGCCAAGCCGACACGCAAAGCCAAGCCGTCACGGGCCGAGCACCGCACGCGGCGCTACGAAGCTGAGCCGCGAAGCTTCAGCACCCCGAGCATCATGCGCGACGAACGATAATCTTCTTCAGATCTGACCCCGGAACTTTGATTTCACACAGTGTCGGCAACGCATTGCGTCGTGTCTGATCTATGTCGATCGACACACGAGAAATACTCATCCTGAGCCTCGGAACGTTGTGTTGTTTCCGCGACTGCACTTGGCGAAATTGCCATCCCGTAGCCGGGCCCGCTCTAGACGGCGATCGCCACACATTATTGTAGAGAAGGCATGACTCGAAACACTTTAAACCGGTTCGTCGCAGCCGCTGCCGCCATGTGGGTGCTGGCCGCATCTGCGCTGGCGCAAACGTCGTCGCCTATGACGATCAACGTTCCGCAACTGAACGAGGCGGAATTTCAGCGTTGGGTCGGCAAGAGTAATGCTTACGTGGAATTGCTCAACGATTCGACGCGCGCGCTCGACTCGCTGCGCCGGTACGCGAGCTGGGTCGACATGAAATTAGGGCCGACCGGCAAGGAACGTTACATTTCCTATGGGCTCTATTCGGTCGATCCGGCCGGCGCCGAGCGCGTCATTGCCAAGGCCCGCGCGGCCGCCGACGCGCCCCCGCCCATTCCGCCGCTCGATGAGGCCGCGCGTGCCTATGCGACGAGTTTCGAGACGCTGATGCCGCTGCTCAACGCCGCCGCCGGCTATTACGACCGCAAGGACTATACCGATGACCAGATGGCCCGCGGCAAGGCGCTGCACGCGCAGATCGTGCCGGCGATGAATGCCTTCTATGCTTCGCGCCAGCGGCTCGAAGACGGGCAGGAGCAATTGAGCGCCGGCCTCGCCCGCCAGGAACTGGCGCT
>JBPYFG010000385.1:0-11101 GCA_051986365.1 Xanthobacteraceae bacterium | reverse complement strand
TTAGTGCTTGCGCGCGATGCAGAAGTCGACGGTCTCGGCCAGCGCCGCCTTCATTTTTGAATCGGGAAACAGCGCCAGCGCATCGCGGGCGATAGCGCCGTAGTGATGCGCACGTCCGATCGTGTCCTCGATGGCGCGATGCTTGACCATCAATCCGATGGCGTGATCGAGATCGGCATCGTTCGCTTCGCCGCGCTCGAGCGTGCGCCGCCAGAATTCGCGCTCGGTATCGCTGCCGCGGCGGAACGCGAGCACGACCGGTAACGTAATCTTGCCTTCGCGAAAATCGTCGCCGACGTTCTTGCCGAGTCGCGACGACACGCCGCCATAGTCGAGCGCATCGTCGACGAGCTGAAAGGTGATGCCGAGATTCATTCCGTAGGAGCGGCTCGCCGCCTGCTCGGCTTTCTGCCGTCCGGATATAGCGGGACCGACCTCGCAGGCGGCGGCAAACAGTTCCGCGGTCTTGGCGCGGATCACTGCGATATATTCGTCCTCGGTGGTCGCGGTGTTCTTCGCCGCGGCGAGCTGCATGACTTCGCCCTCGGCGATCACCGCGGCGGCGGCGGAAAGAATCTCCAAAGCTTTGAGGCTGCCGACCTCGACCATCATTTTGAAAGCCTGGCCGAGCAGAAAATCGCCGACCAGAACGCTCGCCTCGTTGCCCCATAACATACGGGCCGCCAGCCGGCCGCGCCGCAGCTCGCTCTCGTCGACCACGTCGTCGTGGAGCAGCGTTGCCGTGTGCATAAATTCGACCGCAGCCGCGAGCTTGATATGGCCGTCGCCGCCATAGCCGGCGAGCCGCGCCAACGCAAGCGTCAGCATCGGTCGCAGCCGTTTGCCGCCGGAATTGATTAGATGATTGGCGACCTCGGGGATCATCGTCACTTCCGAGCCGGTGCGCGCGATGATGGTAGCGTTGACGCGTTCCATGTCGGCGGCAATCAGATCGACCAAGGGATCGATCGATGGCTCACGCGCGCTTTCGAATGGTACGATGACGGCCACTTCAGTGATTTCTCCGATAGGACCGGGCAGGCATAAAGGCTATGGTCACATCATAAATGGACAGGCAATGCGCGTATATAGATTGACGCGCGCTCGAGTGCCAGCGCCCGCCGCTGGCATCGAGGGAGGCCAAGATACATGTCGCGCATAGCTGCATACTTTGAGCATGGCCTGCCCGCGCCAGCGCCGCGGTAGGGCTGATTATGCGCGAACTCGTTCGCACCACTGATGCCGTGCTGATCTCGGCCATTGAAGCGCTGCTCAATAGCGCGCGGATCAATCATTTGGTGGTGGATCAGAATATGAGCGTGCTGGAGGGCTCGATCGGCATTTTTCCACGCCGCATCCTGGTCGGCGAAGACGAGCTCCACATGGCGCGCCGTCTGCTTACGGACGCGGGCTTCGGTCACGAACTACACCCCGACGGCCGCTAATGGCCGCCGCCGCGGATCAGACCAGCGAGGACGCGCTTCTCGGCGGCAAACTCGTGTTACGCCAGCCGCTGCGCGGCCATCGCTTTGGCCATGACGCGGTGCTGCTCGCGGCGGCAACGCCGGCGCGGCCGGGCGAGCACGCGATCGAGCTCGGCGCCGGCGTCGGCGCGGCCGGACTGGCGCTCGCGCGTCGTGTCGAAGGGCTTGCCGTCGCGCTTATTGAACTCGATCCGAACCTCGCCGCGCTGGCGCGCGAAAACGCCGCGCGCAATGCGCTCGCCGATCGCGTGCGGGTGTTTTGTCTCGATGTCACGGCACCGGTCGCGCAATTTTCCGATGCCGGTCTTGCCCCCGGCTCCGCCGATTATGTGTTGATGAACCCGCCGTTCAATGCGCCGCATAAACCGTCGCCCGATCAGGCGCGGCGGCTCGCGCATGCCGCACCACCCGGCATGTTGGCGCGATGGACCGACACTGCGGGGCGGCTGTTACGACCGCAAGGCGCGCTGACGCTGATCTGGCGCGCCGATGGTCTCGCCGGCGTACTCGCGGCGCTTGACTCGGCTTTCGGCGCGATCGCGATTATGCCGGTCTACCCAAAGCCCGGTGCCGCCGCGATCCGCGTACTAGTGAGCGCAGCAAAGACCAGCGACGCGCCGCTATCGTTGCTGCCCGGTTTGGTGCTTGCCGACATCGACAACAAACCGAGCGCACAGGCTGATGCGATACTGCGCCATGGCGCGGCACTCGTTTCGACCGCGCGCTGAAGCGTAACTTTAGTTATACCGTGATCAAGGCTGCAGCCGATCGCTGCTTAAGCCTTAGGCATTACGCCGGTACTGAGTCGGGTCGCGCCGCGGGGTTTTGCTTCGGTTCGGCCCGGATCGGAATATACGAAAGAGCAACAAAGACGCTCACAATCATGAGGAGGAAGTAGATCTTCATAAAACCTTCGCCTCTGCCCCAGGTGACCGGCACCAGTACTTCAAGCAAGAAACGTTCCATCGCTTTAAAAAACGGTTACTTGAGGGCTGCCGAAAGCCTGCTTATTTGCCGAGCATGACCGAAACCTCCCCTGGTGCATCCATTCGCGAGCTTTCTGCCCGCACGCTCGATGGCTTGCGCGGCCTCGTCCCGCAACGTTTTCAGCGCGATCGTCCGGTTGTTCCGGTTGTGCGATTAACCGGCATTATCGGCTTTTCCACCCCGTTGCGCCCGGGGCTCACGCTTGCCGGTATTGCCCGGACGCTTGATCGCGCCTTCACGATACGTCGGGGCGCCGCGGTGGCCCTTGTCGTCAATTCGCCGGGCGGCTCGCCGGTGCAGTCGCACCTGATCTTTCGCCGCATCCGCCAATTGGCGGAACAGCACAAACGCCGGGTGATCGGCTTCATCGAAGACGCCGGTGCATCCGGCGGCTATATGATCGCCTGCGCGGCCGACGAAATAGTGGCCGATCAGCATTCCATCGTCGGCTCGATCGGCGTGGTCGGCGGGTCGTTCGGCTTCGACAAAGCGATCGCCAAACTCGGTATCGAGCGGCGGCTCTACACGTCCGGCGATCACAAAGCCATGCTCGATCCGTTCTTGCCGGAAAATCCCGATGACGTTGAGCGGCTGAAAAAATTGCAGCACGAAATCCACGACGACTTTATCGCGTTGGTGAAATCGCGCCGGGCAGGCAAGCTTACCGGCGCGGAAGACGATCTGTTCTCGGGCGCCTATTGGACCGGGCGGCGGGCGCTGGAACTCGGGCTCGTCGACGTGATCGGCGATCTTCGCAGCACTTTACGCGAACGATTCGGCGACAAGCTCGTTACGCCCCTGGTGTCCGCCGAACGTGGCTGGTTTGGCCGGCGTCTTTTGGGCGCGGCCGGTGAGCCGGGTTTGGCAGTGCCGACCCGTCTGGCCGTTGCCGAAGACCTCATTTCGGCGCTTGAAGCCCGGGCTATTTGGGCGCGTTTTGGGCTTTAGGATCAGCGGATCTGCGGCCATAATTAGGCTGGTCGCCGGGGTTAGGATCGTGCAGGGTCAGTGCAGGGTCGGGCAGGAGATGAAGGCCAATGCCGCCACTGGTGGTTTTCGCCCTGGGCGTTATCGGCGCCACGGTGCTGGCGCGCTGGTGCGTCAAAGAGGTGCGCCGGGTCAATGCCGAGCTTGATGAGATGCGCGCCAAAGCCGCGCCGCACGACCGCTCCAGCATGCCGAAATTAAAGCCCGATCCAAAGACCGGCGAATACCGGCCGGGTTAGCGTCATGCCCGCTCATAGCCGTTCGTAGAACGGCGTCGCTTCGCTCGCCTATGGCGGGCATCCACGTCTTAAACCGCTATAACTAGAGGAAAGCCGTGGATGGCCGGAACAAGTCCGGCCGTTACCAGGGCCATGACGAGAACTGTAGCTTCTACTCCGTGCTGCGCAGCAATCCGGAATGAGGGGGCTACGGCGTCTCCTTGATCCCGTGTTCGGCAACGACGCGGCCCCATTTGTCGTATTCGGCACGCATGAACGCAGCAAGCGCCTCGGGCGTGCCGCCGACTGGCACCGCGCCTGATTTGACGATTTTGCCGCGCACATCGGGGTCGCCGAGTGCGGCATTGACCGCGTCGTTAAGTTTTTTTATTTGCGCCGGCGGCGTCTTTGCCGGCGCCAGCAAGGCATACCAGTTCGACGCATCGGTATTAGGATAGCCCTGCTCGGCGAGCGTCGGCACGTCGGGAATGTTTTGATTGCGTTGATTAGCCGCGGCGCCGATCGGCACCACCGTTCCAGACTCGATCTGCGCCATCAGTACCGTGAGGTCGGCGGCCACTACCTGCACCTGACCGCCGAGCAGATCGGTCAGCATCGGCGCGGCGCCTCGATAAGGCACATGGAGGAAGCTGACGCCTGCGGCATCGGCGAGGAGCACCTGGGCCAAATGCGTCGTCGACCCGATGCCGGTCGAACCGAACGTGATCGTGCCGGGCCTTTGCTTTGCCAGCGCGACCAGCTCCTTGGCTGTCTTGATCTCCATTTTCGGGGTAACGACCAACACCGTTGTGTTGGTGACGACTTCAGCGATGGGAGCGAAGTCGCGCAGCGAATCGTAGGGAAGGCTGGCCATCACATGCGGTGAAATCGTCACCGCGCCGGCGGTGGTGAGAAACAGCGAATAACCGTCGGGATCGGATTTGGCGATAGCGTCGGCGCCCACCGTGCCATTGGCGCCCGGCTTGTTTTCGATGTAAACGCGCTGGCCGAGCAGCGTCGACATTTTGTCGGCGAGCAGCCGGCCGACGAAATCGGTCGGGCCGCCCGGTGGAAACGCGATCAGGACCCGGATCGGCCGGGTCGGATAATCCTGCGCCTGCGCCAGCCGCGCCAGGCCGGGAAGCGCAGCCATGAAAAGCGCCAGCGCCGCTGCGGCGATCGTGACATTGCGAATTTTGCCCACCTTAAGCCTCCATTCGGGGCAGCCAACCCGCGATTTAGGATCAAAACTCATTATTTCCCCGAGCCGCGTTGCAGCCAAAATCGCTCGCAAATAATGAGTTTCGACCCTCGTATCAGGAATCGGCTATCACGTCTCGATCGCGATCCGAAGGTGCGTTTTTCAAGCATGATCTTTATCGACCTGCCTTCGCCAGCAGAAGCATCAAATGAAGGACGGACGGCTGACAAGGGCTTCGCGCAGGCGCAAAACCGGTGCCCACTTTTCGGGATCATGCTGCGAGCGGCTTGACCTTGCCGCGGCCATCACCAAAAACGGGGCTAATGACGCAGACGGGAAGCGAAAATCTGCCGCCTCACATGCGGCCAGAGCGGTCGTTCCAGGGGCTCATTCTGGCGCTACAGCGCTATTGGGCTGACTGGGGCTGCGTCATTCTGCAGCCTTATGACATGGAAGTGGGCGCCGGCACCTTCCATCCGGCGACGACGTTGCGGGCGCTCGGGCCCCGACCCTGGAATGCCGCCTATGTGCAGCCGTCGCGCCGTCCGAAAGACGGCCGCTACGGCGAAAACCCCAACCGCCTACAGCACTATTATCAGCTCCAAGTCATCCTCAAGCCGTCGCCGGAGGATTTGCAGGAGCTCTATCTCAAATCGCTTTACGCCATCGGCATCGATCCGAAGCTTCACGACATCCGTTTCGTCGAAGACGACTGGGAGTCCCCGACGCTCGGCGCCTGGGGGCTCGGTTGGGAGTGCTGGTGCGACGGCATGGAAGTGTCGCAATTTACCTATTTCCAGCAGGTCGCCGGCTTTGAATGCGCGCCGGTCTCGGGCGAGTTGACCTACGGCCTCGAACGGCTGGCGATGTATGTGCAGGGTGTCGAAAATGTTTTCGCGCTCAACTTCAACGGCCGTGATGGCGCGCAGAAAGTGACCTATGGCGACGTATTCCTGCAGGCGGAGCAGGAATATTCGCGGCACAATTTCGAATATGCCGACACCGACATGTTGTTCGAGCAATTCCGCATGGCCGAAGCGGCGTGCCGCAAATATCTCGAAGTCGGCTGGGCCGACGACGGCAAGCGCACCTCTAATCGCCGCCGTCACCTAATGGCGCTGCCGGCCTATGATCAATGCATCAAGGCGAGCCACGTCTTTAATCTGCTCGACGCGCGCGGCGTGATTTCGGTGACCGAACGGCAGAGCTACATTTTGCGGGTGCGCGAGCTCGCCAAGGCTTGCGGGCAAGCATGGCTGGCAACTGAAGGGGGAGGAAACAACGCATGAGTGAGGAAGGCACCATGCCCGAAATCGGTGGTCGGCGGCCGATTCCGATCATGCTGGAAGGCGGCAAGAGCTATTGGTGGTGCGCGTGCGGGCGTTCCAAGTCACAGCCGTTTTGCGATGGCTCGCATAAAGGAACGGTTTTCAGTCCGGTCGAATACAAGCCCGCGGCTGCTGAAGAGGCGTGGTTCTGCGCCTGCAAGCGCTCGGCCAAAAAACCGATGTGCGACGGGAGTCACAAGAGACTCTGATGAGATCATCCGATGCCTGATCTGTTGCTCGAATTATTGTCGGAGGAAATTCCCGCCCGCATGCAAGCGCGGGCGGCGGAGGATCTGCGCAAGGCGGTCACCGACCGTCTGGTGGATGCCGGCTTGCCCTATGATGGCGCCATGGCGTTCGTGACGCCGCGCCGGCTCGCGCTCGCCGTGCAAGGCGTGCCAGTGCGCCAGCCGGACCGGCGCGAGGAGAAGAAAGGTCCGCGCGTCGGCGCGCCGGAGCAAGCCGTCGCCGGTTTTCTCAAAGCCGCCGGCCTGAAATCGCTCGCCGAAGCAAAAGTGCAGCCGGACAAAAAAGGCGATTTCTACGTCGCCGTGATCGAGAAGCCCGGCCGCCCGGCGCTCGATGTGATCAGCGAAATCTTGCCGGACGTGATCAAGACCTTTCCCTGGCCGAAGTCGATGCGCTGGGGCGCGCGGTCCAAAGATCCGGGCGCCCTGACTTGGGTGCGCCCGCTGCATTCGATCCTCGCCACCTTCGGGCCGGAGACCGAGGAGCCGGACATCGTGCCGTTCACGGTCGACGGCATTGCCGCCGGGAATGCAACCCGCGGCCATCGTTTCCTGGTGCCGGAAACCTTTACCGTGCGCCGGCTCGCCGACTATGCGGCCAAGCTCGACAAGGCCAAGGTGGTGCTCGACCTCGAGCGGCGGCGGAGCATCATTCAAACCGAGGCGAAGCAGCTTGCCTTCGCGCAGGGCCTTGAGCTCGTCGAGGACGAGGGGCTCCTTGCTGAAACCGCGGGTCTCGTTGAATGGCCGGTGGTGCTAATGGGCGCATTCGACGAGGCATTCCTGCAAATTCCGGAAGAAGTCATCCGCGCCACCATCCGCAACAACCAGAAATGTTTCGTGCTGCGCGACGCCGCGCACGCCAAGCTCGTCAATAAGTTTCTCCTTGTCGCCAATCTTGAGGCCGAGGACGAGGGCAACGCCATCGTCGCCGGCAATGAGCGGGTGATCCGCGCGCGATTGTCGGATGCGCGGTTTTTCTACCAAACCGATTTAAAGACCAAGCTGGAAGATCGCCTGCCAAGCTTCAACGACATCATCTTCCACGAGAAGTTGGGGATGCAAGCCGGGCGCATTGAGCGAATTGAGCGATTGGCGGGTGAGCTTGCGCCCGTGGTCGGGGCCGACGTGAAAAAAGCAAAACGCGCCGCGCAGCTGTGTAAAGCTGACCTGCTCACGGAAATGGTCGGCGAATTTCCCGAGCTCCAAGGCACGATGGGGAAATATTACGCGCAAGAGCAGGGCGAGCACGAGGCGGTGGCGCATGCCATCAAGGACCACTACCGGCCGAAGGGCCCGGATGATCTGGTGCCGAGCGATCCGGTCTCGATTGCGGTGGCGCTCGCCGACAAGCTCGATACGCTGGTCGGCTTCTGGGCCGTCGATGAGAAACCGACCGGCAGCAAGGATCCTTACGCGCTGCGCCGGGCGGCGTTGGGCGTCATCCGAATTGTTCTGGACAATAAACTGCGGCTTGCACTGGAGCCTCTTTTTTCTCGCCTCCTCCAGAATATGAGTGTTGTTTTGGCTTCACGCGCAGGACAAATCCAACTCGGGCTAGGCAGAACCGTCGTAACACCACTCGAGTCAGAGCTTACGTCTTTCTTCGCCGACCGCTTGAAGGTGCAACTTCGTGATCAAGGCGCGCGGCATGATCTCGTCGACGCCGTGTTTGCTTTGGAAGGCCAAGACGATCTCTTACTGATCGTACGCCGGGTCGAGGCGCTGGGACAATTTCTTGATAGCGAGGACGGCAAGAACCTGCTCGCCGGCTACAAGCGCGCGACTAACATCATTCGCATCGAAGAGAAGAAGGACAACCGGCACTATACCGGCGCGCCGCAAGCCAGGCTCTATCGCCAGCCCGAAGAGAAGGCGCTCGCGAAAGCCATTGAGACGGCCGAGACGGAGGCGGCGCGTGCGGTCAAAAAAGAGGATTTCGTCGCCGCCATGCGCGCCATGGCCAAGCTGCGGCCGGCGGTCGACGCCTTCTTCGATAAAGTCACTGTCAACGTTGACGACAAAGCCTTGCGCGAAAATCGGCTCAAGCTTCTCAATCAGATCCGCGAGGCAACCCGCGCGGTAGCCGATTTTTCCAAGATCGAGGGGTGAGCCGTCATTCCGGAGCGCCGCGAAGCGGCGAGTTCGGAATCCATAGCCACTGTCCCGAGAATATGGATTCCGGGTTCCTCGCTTTTGCTCGGCCCCGGAATGACGGTGGAATGTTGCGAATTCGCCGGTTCCCAAGCGCCGCTATCATGCTAGAACCGAACGGCGCTTTGGGCGTTGAGAGTTTGTCGATTTCCGCCCGCACCTGCACTTTTGCGCCCAAAATTCATCTTCGAGGCAAACATGGTCATCACCGCCACCGAACTCTCGCCCATTGTTGCGCTGATTGCCGGCGTTCTCATCCTGATCGTGCCGCGGCTTCTTAACATCATCGTTGCCATTTATCTGATCGTCGAAGGGCTGGTCGGACTCAACGCCGTCCATCATTTCTTCCGTTGAACGGAGCGATCTGTGCTGCTGGTTGCATCGACCACTTGGAATTGCGATCTAAGTCTTTCGCATGCATGACGTCATGGCCAAACCTTTGACCAAAAAGCCTTTGACCAAAAAGCTGTTGACCAAATCGCGCTCAAAAGTCTCGCAGCAGGCGGTGAAAAAATCGCCTGCGCGAAACACGCGCAAAGCCTCGCTGAAATCCGCCAGCAAGATGACCGGCGGCAATGCGGCTAAAGGCAAATGGGTTTACGCCTTCGGCGGCGGCAAGGCCGAAGGCCGCGCCGCAATGCGCAATCTGCTCGGCGGCAAGGGCGCGGGCCTTGCCGAAATGGCACAGCTCGGACTGCCGGTACCGCCCGGCTTCACCATCACCACCGAGGTGTGCACGTATTTTTATCAGCACGGCAAAACCTACCCCAAAGAATTGAAACGCCAGGTCGATGCGGCGCTGGCGGAGATCGGCCGGGTCGCCGGCAAGACATTCGGCGACCGCGCTAATCCGTTGTTGGTTTCGGTGCGCTCCGGCGCCCGCGCCTCGATGCCCGGCATGATGGACACCGTGCTCAATCTCGGGCTCAACGACGTGACGGTGAAGGCGCTTGCGGCAAAATCCGGCGACCGCCGCTTCGCCATGGATAGCTACCGCCGTTTCATCACCATGTATTCCGATGTTGTGCTCGGCATCGATCATCATCACTTCGAGGAGATCCTCGACGATCACAAGGACCGCAACGGTTACACGCTCGATACCGACCTCAATGCCGACGATCTGGAAGAGCTGGTCGCCCACTATAAAAAACGCGTCGAAGAGGAGCGCGGCGAACCGTTCCCGCAGGATCCGAACGCGCAATTGTGGGGCGCGATCGGCGCGGTGTTCGGCTCATGGATGAATCAGCGAGCCATCACCTATCGGCGCCTGCACAACATCCCCGAAAGCTGGGGCACAGCGGTCAACGTGCAGGCGATGGTGTTCGGCAATATGGGCGAGAGCTCGGCGACCGGCGTCGCCTTTACCCGCAATCCGTCGACCGGCGAGAAAAAGCTGTACGGCGAGTTTCTGATCAACGCCCAGGGCGAGGACGTCGTCGCCGGCATCCGCACGCCGCAGGAAATCACCGAAGCCGCGCGCAAGGAAGCCCGCTCCGATAAGCAGTCGATGGAAAAGGCCTTGCCGGAGGCCTTCGCCACCCTCAAGCGCATCCAAAGCACGCTCGAGCGTCATTACCGCGACATGCAGGACCTCGAATTCACGGTCGAGCGGGGCAAGCTGTGGATGCTGCAGACGCGCGGCGGCAAGCGCACCGCGCAGGCCGCGCTGCGCATCGCGGTCGAGTTGGCGCGGGAGAAACTGATCGACAAGACCGAGGCAGTCAAACGCATCGACCCGGCGACGCTCGATCAGCTCCTGCATCCGACCATCGATCCGAAGGCCGAACGCAATGTCATCGCCACGGGACTGCCCGCCTCGCCGGGCGCTGCGTCCGGCGAGATTGTGTTCTCGTCCGATGAAGCTGAAGCGCTCAAGAGCCAGGGCCGCAAAGTCATTTTGGTGCGGGTCGAAACCTCGCCGGAAGACATTCACGGCATGCACGCCGCCGAGGGAATCTTGACGACCCGCGGCGGCATGACCTCGCATGCCGCGGTGGTCGCGCGCGGCATGGGCAAGCCGTGCGTTTCCGGCGCCGGCTCGCTGCGAGTCGATTACCGCACCCAGACGCTGACCGCCGGCGGCACGGTCCTCAAAAAAGGCGACACGCTCACCATCGACGGCGCCACCGGACAGGTGCTCGCCGGCGCGGTGCCGATGCTCGAGCCGGTATTGGCCGGCGAATTCGCAACCGTCATGAAATGGGCCGACGAGCTGCGCAGCCTCAAAGTGCGTGCCAATGCCGATACGCCAGCGGATGCCCGCACCGCGATCAAGTTCGGCGCCGAAGGCATTGGACTGTGCCGCACCGAGCACATGTTCTTCGACGAGGACCGCATCCGCGCCGTGCGCGAAATGATCCTCGCCGAGGACGAGGCGGCGCGCCGCGCCGCGCTCGCCAAGCTTTTGCCAATGCAGCGCGGCGATTTCCTCGCGCTGTTCAAGATCATGGGCGGCTTGCCGGTGACAATCCGGCTGCTCGACCCGCCGCTGCAT
>JBPYFG010000384.1:0-6957 GCA_051986365.1 Xanthobacteraceae bacterium | reverse complement strand
GCGGCGACGACGGCCCGCGGCTTGCGGCCGCCGAACGAGGTCAGTCCATCCAGCCGGAGGTCGAACGTCTGGCGATGAACGCGGCCAAGCATGCCAGCGATCTCGCGCGCCAAAGCGTCGTCAATGTCGCCGATGAAGCGCAGCGTCAAATGATAGTTCTCCGGGTCGATCCAACGCGCTCCGGGCAGGCCGCCGCGCATCATGGCGAGCGATCGGGCTACTGCCGGCGGGATTTCAACTCCGGTGAACAAGCGGGGCACGACAACCTCCGCACAAGAGGATCGCTGCGATCCCGGCTGCGCTCTTTTACGGCTTTTTGCCGGGCGATTCGCGTTAATTGCAGAATGGGGTGATTGCCGCGCTCGCGCAACCCTCTAGAGTCGAAACTCATTACAAGTTTTGAGCCTAGGATTGTTTTTGTGCTCGCGCCCGGGCGATGAGTTCCTGCACTATAGGCAAAATTCGCCGCACGATAACTGCGACGCCCGCGGCGTTTGGATGCAGACCGTCCTGCTGCGTCAGCGTGCGATCTGCCGCGGCGCCGTCGAGAAAGAACGGGTAATAGACGGCACCATATTTGGCCGCGAGCTCGGGATAGATGCGCTCAAATGCGCGGCCGAAATCGACACCCAAATTGGGCGCCGCCTTCATGCCGCAGAGCATGACTGCAATGTGACGCCGCGCCAGCCGCGCCAGAATGTCATCGAGCGCGCCGCGCGTGACCCGCGGATCGATGCCGCGCAGCATGTCATTGGCGCCAAGTTCGACGATCGCGGCGTCGGTGCCCTCCGGCACCGACCAGTCCAGACGGGCCAACCCGTCCGAAGCGGTGTCGCCGGAAACACCGGCATTGGCGATTTCGACTTTGGCCCCTTGCGACGCGAGCGCCGCCTGAAGGCGCGGCACAAATCCGTCCTTGGCGGGGAGTCCGTAACCGGCGGTGAGCGAATCGCCCAGCGCCACCACATGAAGCGGGGTCTCGGCTATCGCCAACTGCGGATTGAATGCGCCAAAGAGCAGCGCACAACAGGCCGCGATGATTTGGTAGAACGTCCGGCGCAACCCATATGAGCGAACGCATGCCTGCTGCCACGGCAGCGTCTCATTGCAATGCGATGAGGCAGTCACCCTTGCTGAACCGGTCGAAACCATGAATGACGCTTCCGGGCACCTGTTGGCGGGCGAGGCCCTGAGCATTGACGGCGTCAATCTTTCGCTCGGCCGCGGCGCGGCGCGCCTGCATATCCTTAAAGACATCGATCTTCATATAAGTCGTGGCGAGGCTGTTGCCCTACTCGGACCTTCGGGCTCGGGCAAGTCCACGCTCTTGATGGTGATGACCGGATTGGAGCGGCCGGATTCCGGCGCGGTTATCGTCGCCGGGCAAAACCTGCTGACGCTCGACGAGGATCGGCTGGCGCGCTTTCGCGGTCGCAACATCGGCATCGTGTTTCAGGCTTTCCATCTGATCCCGACAATGACGGCACTCGAGAATATCGCAGTGCCGCTCGAGCTCGCCGGCATCGCTGAGGCAAAGGCAATCGCCAAGCGCGAACTCGCCGCCGTCGGCTTGGCGCAGCGCGCCTGGCATTATCCCGCCGAGCTTTCCGGAGGCGAGCAGCAGCGGGTTGCGCTCGCCCGCGCCTTGGCGCCCGATCCGGCCATCATCGTCGCCGACGAACCGACCGGCAATCTCGACGAAGCGACCGGAAGCGAGATCATCGAGCTTCTGTTCCGCGGCCAGGCCGAGCGTGGCACCACGCTGGTTATGGTCACGCACGATGCCGCGCTGGCGGCGCGCTGCGATCGCGTGCTGCACATGCGCTCGGGACATATCGAGGCGCCGGCGCCGGCAGAATCGAGCATCGGATGACCGGCCTCGTATGGCAGTGACGCTCAATCCACGCTCGGCATTGGCCACGCCGCTCGCGACAGGATGGTCCGCCGGCTTTGCCGGGCGATTTGCCTGGCGCGAGTTGCGCGGCGGTCTGCGCGGCTTCGGCGTTTTCATTGCCTGCATCGCGCTCGGCGTCTTGGCGATCGCCGGGGTCGGTTCGGTTGCCGCCAGCCTTACCGAGGGCATCGGCAAAGCCGGCCGCGTGATACTTGGCGGCGACCTCGCCTTCTCGCTCATTCAACGCGAGGCCGATGATACCGAGCGCGCTTTCATCGATGCGCATGGCGCAGTTTCCGTGGTCGCGAGTTTCCGCGCCATGGCCCGTCCTATGGCCCGTCCCATGGCTCGTCCAATGGCTCGTCCGACGGCGCGTCCAGCGTCGCCTGCGCTCACCAACCAATCTGCAGATGCGTCAGGACTTGCGGCCACGCTGGTCGAAGTCAAGGCCGTCGACGATCACTATCCGCTATTCGGCACGTTCACCACCGATCCGCCGCTGCCGCTTACGGCTTTGCTGGCGCCGAGCGAGGGCGCCTTCGGCGCCGCGGCGGACCCGCTGCTTTTGACGCGGCTTGGCTTGAAAATCGGCGACCGCATCAAACTCGGCGATGCGGAATTTGAACTGCGCGCGACGGTCACGGGTGAACCGGATAAACTCGCCGGCGCCATCAGCCTCGGTCCGCGTCTGTTGATCAGCGAGGCGGCGTTGCGCTCGAGCGGCCTTTTGCAGCCCGGCAGCCTGGTGCGCTGGCAATATCGGCTGCGGCTGCCCGAACCGCAATCAAGCGACGGCGCGGTCGCCGCGGTGGAGAAGCAGGCGCAAACCGAATTCCCCGAAGCCGGTTGGGAGATCCGCAGCCGCAGCAAAGCTTCGCCGCAGCTCGAGCGCAATGTCGAACGCTTTTCGCAATATCTGACACTGGTCGGCTTGGCCACGCTGCTTATCGGCGGCGTCGGCGTCGCCAATGCCGTCGCCAGCCATTTGGCGCGCAACCGCGATACGATCGCAACGCTTAAAGCGCTCGGCGCGAGCGGCGGTGGCATTTTCGCGGCCTACTGCACCGAAATCATTGCCGTTGCCTTGTTCGCAACACTGATCGGCGCTGCGCTGGGAGCGGCGCTGCCATTTGCGATTACGTATTTCCTTGCGGCGATTCTTCCGCTGCCGGTCGAACCCGCGGTTCAGCCCGGCGTGCTGGCCTTGTCGGTTGTCTATGGGGTGCTTACTGCGCTCGCTTTTTCACTCTGGCCGCTCGGCCGCGTTCACGACATTTCGGTCTCGATGCTGTTCCGCGATCAGGTTGCCGGCGAGCGGTCATGGCCCCGCGCGCGCTACATCGCCGCGAGCGGAGCGATCGTTGCAATCCTCGCGGCACTTGCCGTGTTCACCACCTATGATCACCGCGTCGCGGGGTTTTTCCTCGCTGCAGCGGCAGCCGTGTTTGTGCTGCTGCGGCTCGTTGCGGCCCTGGTGATGTGGATGGCGAAGCGCGCGCCGCGCCAGAATTCCACCGTGCTGCGGCTCGCCATCGCCAATATTCATCGCGCCGGCGCATTGACACCGAGCGTCATGCTCTCGCTTGGGCTCGGGCTCGCAATCCTGGTCACGATAGCGGAGATCGAAGGCAATCTGCATCGGGAATTCGCCGCCGCGCTGCCGGACAAGGCGCCGTCGTTCTTCTTCCTCGACATCCCGGCGGCGCAGGCTGACCGCTTCGACGCTTTGATCCACGAACAGGCGGCGGGGGCAAGGCTCGAGCGGGTACCAATGCTGCGTGGGCGCATCGTCGCCGCCAAGGGCGTGAACGCCGACGATCTCAAGCCGCCTGATCGTTCGCGCTGGGTATTACGCGGCGACCGCGGAATAACTTTCGCGCAGGCGGTGCCGCCCGGTTCGCGCATCGTTGACGGCGCGTGGTGGAGCGCTTCCTATGCCGGCGAGCCGCTTGTTTCGGTTGAGAGCAGAAGCGCGCATGACCTCGATCTGAAAATCGGCGACACCATCACAGTCAACGTGCTCGGCCGCAACGTGACGGCGCGGATTGCCAATCTGCGTGCCGTCGACTGGGAAAACCTCGGCATCAATTTCGTGCTGGTATTTTCGCCTGGCATTTTCGATAGCGCCCCGCACAGCGACATCGCCGCGCTCACCTTCGCCGACGGCGGTACGGCCGCAGAGGAAGCGCAGATCATCAACGCACTCGGCGGCGCCTTTCCGAATGTCACCGCGGTACAAGTAAAGGATGCGCTCGATGCCATCGACACGCTGGTCGGCAAGCTGGTGATGGCGCTGCGCGGAGCGAGCGCGATCACGCTCCTCGCTGCGGCTTTGGTGCTCGGCGGCGCGCTGGCGGCGAGCCAGCGCTTTCGCATCTATGACGCGGTGGTGCTGAAGACTTTCGGCGCGACGCGGGCGCAGCTGACCGCGGCTTATGCGATTGAATATCTCCTGATTGGGCTTGCCACCGGCGTGTTCGCCATTGCCGCGGGCTCGCTGGCCGCCGGTCTTGTCGTCAGCGGCGTCATGGAATTTCCGTTCGAATGGGTGCCGGGCGCGGCGATCGAAACCGCAGCCGCGGCGCTTGCGGTTACGCTCGTAATCGGGCTAGCGGGCACTTTCGGTGCGCTCGGCCGCAAGCCGGCTGAGGTCCTGCGCAACCTCTGACTTTATAGCCGTCAAACGCATGAAAACTTTGTAACAGGCCGAAAAATATAGCTTTCCGGCCATCTGGCGCGGACTGCCCTTTCGCACTAGATTCTTGCCACACCAATTCCGGCTTGGGCCGGATACCAGACCCGGCCTAGCGCCGGAGCAAACCAGGGGAAATTCCATGTCCGACCTCGATCGGAATTACACGACCCCGCGCAGCGGCTACCGCACGGACCAGGTCGCGGTCGATGCAGGCCTGCGCGCCTACATGATCCGTGTCTACAACTACATGGCCGCGGGCGTGGGGCTCACGGGTGTGGTGGCCTGGCTGACCTTCTCGGCCGCCGTCGTGCAGACCGCCGCCGGATTGCAACTGACGTCCTTCGGGCAGGCCATCTTCCAGAGTCCGCTGTTGTGGATTTTGGTCCTGGCGCCGCTGGCGCTCGTCTTCGTGCTGAGCTTTGCCATTAATCGGCTGCAGCCAGGAACGGCACTGACGTTGTTCTTCGTCTATGCCGGCTTGCTCGGGGTCTCGCTGGCGTCAATCTTCCTCGTCTATACCGGCGCATCGATCACGCGGGTGTTCTTCATCTCCGCAGCGGCTTTCGGCGCGCTGAGCCTTTATGGCTACACCACGCAGCGCGACCTCACCGGCATCGGCTCGTTCATGTTTATGGGCCTGATCGGCATCATCATCGCCAGTCTGGTCAACATCTTCCTGAAATCGACCGGGCTCGATTGGGCGATCTCGATCATCGGCGTCATCGTGTTCGCCGGGCTCACCGCCTACGACACGCAGTCGATCAAGGAAATGTACAGCCCGATGGACGACGGCACCGTCGGCGGCCGCAAGGCCGTCATGGGCGCGCTCCGGCTCTATCTCGACTTCATCAACCTGTTCCTGATGTTGCTGCGGCTGATGGGCGATCGCCGCTGACCCAAATTTAATCGGAATCAAACAAACGCCCCGGAGCGATCCGGGGCGTTTAATTTTTTTCGCTTGTCGTCTGTGACTTGATCTTCATCCTTGCCCCCGGAATCCCCACGGGGGCAAGCATGGAAGAGAGAGAGAAGGTCAGCGCCGTGCCGACCCGGCTTCGCGCCGGACGCCGGCATCCCACGCTGCTGGTTCGATTTTACCGCCAAGTCCCCTCGACCGACGCTGGTTCGTTCATCTCGCCGATAAGACTTACGGCCCCTATAACGGACACGAGATCAAGAAACTTGCGGCGGAAGGCCTGATCACAGCAACAGCCTTGGTTTATCCCGAAGGCGGTTCGGCCTGGATAGAGGCCAAGAGCGAGCCGACATTGGGCGCCTTGTTTTCAATCGCGGGCATTTGGACCGCGACCTGGCTCTGGCGTTGCCGCCGCGCGTACAGTGGCGCGAACGGCGCCGACCATCGACAATGCCGCCACGCCCGCGAACGTGAAGCGAAAGCGATTTGGCTTCGATCGCGCACGCTCTTTCAAAGCGCAGATCAGGAAGCGATTCGAAACGACTTGCGGGACTATTTCGGGCCGCGCGCAGACAAATATCTTGCGGTTTATGACAAGATGCAGGCGAGGAATAAACCTTACGTGGTTACGTGGAATTGGCCGGTTTTTGCTACGTTCTATCCATGGCAATTTTACCGCAAAATGCCCGGCATGGGGGCTGCGAATCTCTTCGGTCTAATCGTAGTCGCTATCCTATTCCGCGTTGCCGGTATTCTGGTCTATGCGGTACTTTTGGCGCTTACTACGAAGAGCCAATATGTCTTAGCCGCAATGCAAAGCCTGGAACAAGCTGATAGCCGCAGCCTCATCGGCAGAGAGCGTCAAGACTATTTGCGGCGAAGAGGGGGCGTGTCGGTGGTCGGCGCCGTGCTGTCCGGAGCGTCGCTTGCGGTGCTCGTTGCGGCGACAATCTATGCAATATGGCTGATGCTGTTGAAAGCGCATTAATCTATTCTGTCCTTCGTTTTCTGCGCCGCCGTTTTCTGGCACACTAAGCGCCGACGATGCAGAAGGTCATCATCCGTCCGGCAGTACCGGGCGACATCGGGGCGATCACCCGCATCTACGCCGACGCCGTTCTTAACGGCACCGCGTCGTTCGAGACCGAACCTCCGGACGAAGCGGAAATGCTGCGCCGGCAAACCGCCCTTCTGAAAAACGGCCATCCGTATTTTGCCGCCGAGATTGGCGGCGCTGTCGCCGGCTACGCCTATGCCGGGCCCTATCACACACGGCCGGCTTACAGGTGGAGCGTCGAAGACTCTGTCTACGTCGCGCCGGATATGCACCGCAAAGGCATTGGCGCGCTGTTGCTGCGCGCTCTCATCGCCGCAAGCGAGCAGCGCGGCTATCGGCGGATGATCGCGGTGATCGGCGATTCGGCGAATTTTGGCTCGATCGCGCTGCATGAA
>JBPYFG010000383.1:0-2503 GCA_051986365.1 Xanthobacteraceae bacterium | reverse complement strand
GCGTGATGGCGCATGGTATCATTGACGCCCCAGATTTCCATAATCGCAATGATGGCGCCGGCGGGTACGCGCTCGGGAATGGCCAGGTACGCACCCATTTCGCCGTCGCGCAGCTTCACGGTGATGCTTTGTGTTTTCATTTTTGTCTCACAGCTTCAAGAGCGCCTGGGCATTGCCGGAAAAGATCAGCTTCATTTCTGACTCGGGAAGTCCGAGCGTACCGACGCCCTCCAGCGTATCGGCAATCAGCGCCCGGCCCTGCTCGGGATCGAATGGGGCGTCGGTGGCAAATAAACAATGTGTTGTGCCAAAGAAGGCATGGCCGCAGCGCGTCGGCGCCAGCTCGCCGCCGATCGCGGTGTCGGCATAAAGCATTTTGAAATAATCGAGCGGCGGCTTTTTCAAACCTCGCTGTTCGGCCGCCGGATTGCGCTCCACCGTGCCATAAAAAATCTGACGAAAGCCGAGCTTTATCTTGGCTGGAAAGTAAGGGATCATGCCGCCCATGTGATGGCTGATGATTTTCAGCTCGGGAAGTTCGTCGAACAGGCCCGAATAGATCAATCGCGCCATGCAGGCTGCGGTCTCATAAGGCCACCCGAAACTGAACCAGATTTCGTCTTCCGAGATCTTTTCCGAGGCGTAATCTGGAAAATTCGGGCCGCGTATGGGATGGACCCAGACCGGCAGATCGTGCTCGGCCATGCGCCGAAATATTGGCCGAAATTCCCGGCCGCTTAACGGCTTGCCGGCGACATTTGTGAACAGTTGCACGCCGCGCGCACCGAGCGAGCCGATCGCTCGATCCATTTCTTTGATGCTCGCATCGACGTCGTTGAGCGGCAATGCCGCGATGAAGCTCGGAAATGCGTGCGGATATTTCCGGCAGATTTCGGCCAAGCAATCATTGGCGATGCTGGCAAGCTCGGCCGCCACCGCGGGTGGGCCGATTGCTTCCAATGGCGGATTCGCGAGCGAGAGTACCTGGCGCAGGCCGTCAAAGTTTTCCACGAGCCGCAAACGGGCGCCGATATCAACGAGCGTATCGAGCCGTGGAAATGCCGTTACTGCAACGTGATCGGGAATAAGCTTGGCAATGCGGTCGAGATAGGGCCGCGGCATGAAATGATTGAATATATCGATGATCAAAGCCGGTCCCCTCGCCTGTGTCCGGCATACGAAGAGCAGAATTCTTAGGAATAGTCGAGCATCAAGCACGACGATGTCGCTGTGTCTCTCCTGCGGCGACGCGAACGCGGGCGACGCCGGCAACGCCGCGCATACCTTGTGAGACAAAGTGGAATGTAGCACCCTTCGGTCAGTTCAGAACGATCATTGAAGATTTCGGGGCGGGGGAAGTATGACTGCTCAGGATGCTCAGAAGAAATCCGCCGAGCTCGTCACGCGGCTCGAGCGGCTGCCGTTTTCGGACTGGCACAGGAACTTCTTTATTCTTGCGTTCTGCGGCATTGCGTTTGACGCGGTGGATTTTGCGCTATTCGGCGCGGCGCTTCCGCCAGTGGCGCGCGAGTTCGGCCTTGGCCCCGCGCAATCCGGGCTCCTTGCCACTGTCGGCCTGATCGGTGCGTTCCTGGGCGCGCTGTTCTGGGGCACGCTCTCCGACTATATCGGTCGCCGCACGGCGTTTCAGGCCACGGTTGGCTTGTTTGCGGTCTTTACCGGCCTCGTCGCCACATCATGGAACGTCGTCGCGCTTGGCGTTTTCCGGTTTCTCTCGAATTTCGGCCTTGGCGGCGAGGTGCCGGTCACCCTGACGCTCGCCGCGGAGTTCAGCCCTGGCCGCATTCGCGGCCGGATGGCCGGCAATATTTTGGCGGCCTTTCCGGTCGGGCTGGTGATCGCCGCAGCGCTGAGCTTGTTCATCATTCCGCGCTGGGGTTGGCGGGCGCTATTCGTCGTCGGCGTGCTCCCCGCCGCGCTGTTGTTCTTCGTGCGGCGCTATATGCCGGAATCGGTGCGTTATCTTCTGAGCAAGGGCGACCTCGACGCCGCGGAAAAGACCGTCGAAGACATCGAGCGGCGATCGATCGGACGCGCACTGTCGCCGGACGAGATCAAAACGCTTGGCAATATCCGCCCGGAAGTCGGGACCGAGGTCAAGGTCACCGTGGCCGAATTGCTGGCGCCGGGCCGAATCAAAAACACGCTGCTGCTATGGGTCGTCTCGTTCGGCTTTCTGTGGGCCTCGAACGGCATCTTATTCATGCTGCCCACGATCCTGCAGCAACGCGGCTTCCCGCTCACCCAAGCGATCACGTTTCAGCTTGTGCAGGCGATCACGGCGGTGTTCGGCTATTCGGCCTGCAGTTTTCTCATCGACCGGTTCGGCCGCCGACCGGTACTGTTCCTGTATTATTTCATCGGCGCGTTCTGCCATCTGTGGTTCGCGCTTGCTTCGGGTGTGTGGCTCTATTTTGCCGCGGCGGCCGTCGGCTGGGTTAATCCCGGCGTCTACGGAGCGACCGGAGTTTATGTGAGCGAA
>JBPYFG010000382.1:0-3072 GCA_051986365.1 Xanthobacteraceae bacterium | reverse complement strand
TCGGCCCGGCGATTGTTGAGTATACGCCGTTAAAGCTATCCTTGGCGCTCTCCCAGCAACGCCGCTTCGAAGGCGCTGGCGATCGCCTCCTTGCTTTTGCCGGCACGCGCGGCGTCGCCGATCACGATAATGCGCTGCCCCGGCCGCGCCAGGTTGCGGAAGTGCGGCGCGGTGCCGCGGCGCGCCGTGTAATAGAACCAGTTGCGCACCGACGGCGACTTAAACAGCCGCGCAAGGCCTGGCGCGCGTGCGATGCCGCTATCGAGAAGCCAGTTGGCGAACGCTCGCAGACCGAAGCGATAGTGCGCACCGGTGGCGACAACGATTGTGTCGAATCCCGCCAGCAAGGCGGATACGGCAGCCGCGTCGGCACCGAGGCGAAATTGCACGCCTTTGGCGCGGCAAGCGGCAACGAGATCGTCGATATAACGGGCAAAACTGCGCGGTTCAGTTTCGACTTCTTGAAATAACGGCGCCTTGGCCGCTGAAGTGAATGCACCGCCTGCTCGCGCTTCTTTCTCGAACACGGTGACATGGTTACCCTCCGCCACCAACGACGCGTAGGTCAGTCCGGCAGGACCCGCGCCGATCACCGCGATGCGCTGGCCTTGCGGAAGTTGCGGCGCGGCGAACAACGTTTCGCGGCCGGCGGCGCTGTTCACTACGCAGCCGATGCGGGCGCCGCCGCGCATCTCGTTGATGCAGGTATTGCAGGACAGACAGCGCCGGATCGGCTCGTCGCGGCCCACCTTCTCCACCCATTGCGGCTCGGCAATGAGCGTGCGGCCGAGGGCGATGAAATCGGCTTTGCCTTGATTGACCGCGCGCTCGGCGGTGGTTGGATCGCCAAGACGCCCAACCGCGATGACCGGCACACTCACGCGTTTTTTCACATCGGCCGCGTAATCGAGAAAAGTGGCCTCGGAAAAGCTCATCGGCGGCAACACGACCTGCGCCGAGGGCCGCGAGCGATAATGACCGGCGCTGATGTGCAGCGCGTCGGCGCCTGCCGCCGCCGCCCAGATGGCGATCTGGCGGCCTTCGGCAAAGCCCAAGCCGCCGGGGAAGAAATCCTCGACCGACAGCCGGTACACGATCCCGATGTCCGGCACCGCGCTTTTCACCGCGCGCAGCACTTCAAGACCGAAGCGCGCGCGGTTCTCCAGCGCGCCGCCGTATTCGTCGTTGCGGCGGTTTTCGAACGGCGCGTGGAATTGCGAGATCAGATAGCCGTGGGCGGCGTGGATTTCGACACAGTCGAAGCCGGCCGTGCGCGCGCGAAACGCCGCGGCGACATGGGCAGCAATGGTTTGCCCGATCCGCGCCTTGGTCATTTGCTGCGGGACGATGGTCTCGAAGGTGGTTTCGTAGACCGGGTGCGGAATGGCCGATGGCGCAATCGGCGTCTCGCCGCAGATGTCGATGCGGGTGTGGCCGCCGGCATGACCGAGCTGGATCGAGGCCTTAGCGCCGCCGCCATGAATGGCTTCGACCAGGCGCTTCAAGCCGGGAATGAAGCGGTCGTCATAAATTCCGATTTCGCGCCGCCGATGGCGTCCGACTTTTTCCGGCGAGGCCATCTCGACGGTGATCAGGCCAGTGCCGCCGTGCACGCGCGCGAGGTAATAGGCGATGCAATCCTCGGTGACGAAACCTTCATCGTCCGCCGTGCGCGTGGTCATCGGCGGCATGACGATCCGGTTTTTGATTTCGACCAGCCCGATCCGCGCCGGGGTGAGAAGGATATTCATTTGAAGTTATTCTGTATGCGTGTGTCTTTATTACAGTGCTGAAAAAGGGTTTTCCTCCCCTGAAGGGGGAGGGAAGGCGCGCGGAGCGCGCCAGGGAGGGGTCAACCGAGTCACTTACGTCGCGGTGATGACCCCCACCCGGCGGCTGGTCGCCGCCGACCTCCCCCTTTCAGGGGGAGGATTACTCACAACACCGGAATCTCGCCGCCGTCGAGATCGATCGTGGCGCCGTGCAGCCAGCTGGCGCGCGCGGAGACAGCGAACACCACGAGGCTGCCCACGTCTTCGACGGTGCCGACGCGAATGGGGTTATTGAATTCGCGCAACAGTTGTTCGCGAATTTTTTGCTCCGTGGCTCCGGTGCGTTCGATTTCGGCTTTGATCCGCCGTCGCGTCCGGTCGGTCTCGACGATGCTGGGATGGATGCAGTTCACGCGCACGCCCTCGGTCTTGCCGCGATCGGCGAGGCATTTGCTGAAGGCGGCAACGGCAGCATTGATCGAGCTGCCGATGGTGAACTCGGCGGTCGGCTTGCGCCCGCCGGTGCCGCCGATCGCGATGAGCGCGCCGCGCCGTTCGCGCAATAGCGGCCAGGCGGCGCGCGCCAGCCGGACATGAGCGAAGAATTTCAGCGCGTAGCCGTCCTCCCAATCGGCGTCGGTCAGGCTCAAAAAATCGCCGCGCTTGGTGGCGCCGGCATTGTTGACCAGAATGTCGAGCGCGCCGAACTCGCGTTTGACCTGTTCGATCAGCTTCGCCGGCGCGTCCTTCTCGCGCAAATCGATCGAGGCGATAGCGGCGCGGCTGCCGCCTTTGCCGATCGCGGCGGCGGTGTCGTCAAGCGCGGCGCGATCGCGCCCGACCAACATCACATCGCAGCCTTCGGCGGCCAACGCCAGCGCGATGCCGCGGCCGATGCCGCGGCTTGATCCGGTCACCAGCGCGGTTTTGCCCTTCAATCCCAGATCCATGAACGACGTCCTCCTCAATGGTCGCGAAATTAGTTTCTTCCCACTCCCCGCGTGCGGGGAGAGGGTTAGGGTGAGGGGGCGTTTTCGTAACGCCCAGAATCGCTGGCACGCCCCCTCACCTGGATTGCGGAGCTTGTCATCGGGCCGGCCACTTCGGGCCGGACCCGTTGGCAATCCGACCTCTCCGCGTGCAACGGGGAGAGGCTCGCTGACGATCACTCAGTCTTTAATCCGAGCTTTTGCACCAGCGCCGCCCACTTGCCCTCTTCGCGCGCGATATTGTCGGCATATTCCTCGGGCGTGCTCGGCGTGGGATCGGTGCCGTCATCGATCAAACGTTTTTTCATCTC
>JBPYFG010000381.1:0-6125 GCA_051986365.1 Xanthobacteraceae bacterium | reverse complement strand
CGGCGAGTGCAGCTATTTCATCTGGCTCAATCGCGGCAAGGAATCGATCGTGCTCGATCTCGCCACCGATGCCGACAAGGCGCTGCTATCTGCGATGCTCGCGCGCGCCGATGTTTTCGTGCAGAATTTGAAGCCCGGCGCAGTCGGCAAGCTCGGCTTTGCCATGACCGACCTGCGGCGCAAGCATCCGCGGCTGATCTGTTGCTCGATCTCGGGCTTCGGCGAAAGCGGCCCGCTGGCGACGCGCAAGGCCTACGACATGCTCATCCAGGCCGAATCCGGTCTGGCTTCGATCACCGGCACGGTCGAACCGTCGCGCGTCGGCGTCTCCGTCGTCGACATCGCCGCGGGCATGAATGCCTATGAGGCGATCCTTGAAGCGCTGATCACGCGCGAGCGCACCGGCAAGGGCGCAACGCTGTCGATATCGATGTTCGACGCCATGGCCGATTGGATGACGGTGCCGCTGTTGCAACAGGAAGCCGGCGCGCCGCCGCGGCGGATCGGTCTTGCCCACACGTCGATTTCGCCGTACGGCGCGTTTCGCAGCCGTGACGGCGTCGACATTCTCATTTCGATCCAGAGCGATCGCGAATGGCGCGTGCTGGCAGAAAAGGTTCTCGGCGACGCCGCGCTCGCGGCCGATCCGAACTTCGCCACCAATGTTGAGCGCGTCAAACGCCGTCCCCAGACCGACGGCCGGGTCGCCAAAATATTCGCCACGCAAGACGCCGATGCATTGGAGCAAAAGCTCGCCACTGCCGACATCGCCTTTGCCCGCGTCAACAGTCCGGCGGATTTGGCGCATCACCCGCATCTGCGCCGCATCACTGTCGGCACACCGAGCGGCCCTGTCTCTTACCCGGCGCCGCCGCGAAGCGATACCGGGACGACCGGGCGCTACGGTCCGGTGCCCGCGCTCGGTCAGCATACTGAGAAGATACGCGCGGAATTTATGGGCGCCGCCGCTCCGGTCTCCTGACATCGCGGCCCGCACTTGTCCCGGCCAGCCACGTCTTTATCTTTGCCCGACCGCCAGCGTCGGCAAAGCCGGCAAATCGACTGAGCGAATTGCGAAGGCGAATTGGGGAAGGATTTGACGTCATGGATATCGGTTTCATCGGTCTCGGCAATATGGGCGCTCACATGGCGCGGCGGCTGGTTGAAGCCGGTCACAATGTCATTGTCTACGACACGCGCCAGGAGGCGATCGGCAATCTTGCCGCACGCGGCGCCATCGCGGCGCGATCCCCGAAAGAAGTCGCCGACGCCGTCGAGACCGTCATGGTCAGCCTGCCGACGCCGGATGTCGTTCTTAAAGTCGCGACCGGACCAGACGGTGTGATCGAGGGCAAACGCGTCAAGCGCTTCGTCGATCTCTCCACCACCGGGGCGGTCATGGCGCAGCGCATCTTCAAGACGCTTGCCGCGCGCAACATCGTGCAGATCGACGCACCGGTCAGCGGCGGCGTGCGCGGCGCCGAAAGGGGCACGGTCGCGGTGATGGCGTCCGGTCCGCGCGCCGATGTCGAGGCGGTCGAGCCCGCGCTCAAGGTGATCGGCAAATTCTTCTATATCGGCGAACGGCCGGGCGCCGGCCAGACCATGAAGCTCTGCAACAATGTGCTGTCGGCGGCAGCGATGGCGGCGACCTCGGAGTCGATGGTCATGGGCGTCAAAGCCGGCCTCGATCCGCGCATCATGCTCGACGTGATCAATGCGAGCTCAGGCCGCAGCACCGCGACCGAGCAGAAATTTCCCGAAGTGGTTTTGCCGCGCAGCTTTAATCAGGGCTTCACCGCGGGCCTGATGCTCAAGGACGTGAATCTTTTTGTTTCCGAGGCCAAGGCGCTCGGAATTCCGATCCAAGTGATCGAAGCGGTGGCGGCGCTCTTGAAACTCACCTGCGACGAACTCGGTCCCGACAAGGACATCACTCAGGTCGTGCAACCGATCGAAGCCCGCGCCGGCGTCGAAGTGCGCGCGGCCAAGCGCTGATCGCGCTCCGCCAGTGGAAAGTCGCGCGCTGTCAGCAATTAAGCTACCAATATCAAAGACTTACCGAAAAACGACATTCTGTGACTCAGGTCACTTCGCGGTTTACGCGAGGCGCTAAATTCACGGTTGAGAACAAAAAAAGCAGCGCCAAGCGGTGATCCAATTCGGCTCGATGTCAGCGGGTTTCCCCCGTCCCCAAACCTCCAATGACCCGCGTGATGTCCAAGGGGTGATGCACGTCCCCCATACACCCCAAGAACCCTGCCACGGGTTCAACCTCGCCCGCTCCGGACTAACCATCCGGGCGGGCTTTTCCTTTGCGCAAATCTGCCGCATGCTTTGCGTAACGCGACGCGAGACGTGCCATGGCTCTGCCCCGCGAAAATCCAAGTCTGCTGTCGGGATTGCCCGAGCATCTTTCGGCGAGCCTGTTCGGCAACACGACCCCAGTCCGGCTTAAAGCCGACGAGGTCTTGTTCCTCTCCGGCGACGCCGGCGACGGCTGCTATCGAGTCGAAGATGGACTGCTCAAGGTCACAATGGTGTCTCGGGCCGGCACCGAACGCATCCTCGCCTTTCTCGGGTCTGGCGCCATCGTCGGCGAACTGTCGCTTATCGACGGATTGCCGCGCTCGGCGTCCGTGGTGGCGGTGCGCCCGGCGCAGTTGAGCTTTCTCAGCCGCGCTGCGTTCGAGGAATTCGCCAACAAACATCCGGAAGTCTACAAGTCACTGCTGACACTGATCGCGACGAGATTGCGCGAAACCGACGCGACGGTGGCGGCCGGGAGCTTTCTGCCGCTGCGCGGCCGCGTTGCCTGCACGCTGCTCGAACTGGCGCAGGAATTCGGCCACGATGTCGGCGCCGGCCGCGTCGTGATCCGTCAAAAGATCGGGCAAAGCGATCTTGCCGCCATGGCCGGCATTGCCCGTGAAAACGTCAGCCGCATCCTTAATGACTGGAAGCGGCGCAAGCTGGTCAGCCGCCTGTCCGGCTATTATTGCCTGGAGAACAAAGCGTTGCTGCAGCACGAAGCCGAGCTCTAAGTTCATTGGGACGTCCGCGCGCCACACGTTAAGCAGGACAGCGGTATCCACCTCCGGATCGAGTCCGGGGCGGGCTTTTTTGTGGGCCATGCGGTAAAAACCCGCCATGAGATCCACCATGCAACCCGCCATCAACACGCCTCGGCTTACCGATTTCCGTCGGATCGTCGTCAAGATCGGCTCCTCGCTGTTGGTCGACGCCAAGGGCGGCCGCCTCAACGAAAAATGGCTGGCGTCGCTGGCGGCCGACATCGCCGCGCTGCACGTGGAGAAACACGACATTCTGGTAGTGTCCTCGGGCGCCATCGCGCTTGGCCGCACGGTGCTCAAGCTGGCCGCGGGCGAGCTTGCGCTTGAGGACAGCCAGGGCGCCGCAGCGGTGGGTCAGATCGCGCTGGCGCGGACCTGGACCGAGGCGCTGTCGCGGCACGGCATCACCGCCGGCCAGGTGCTGGTGACGCTCGGTGACACCGAGGAACGGCGGCGCTATCTCAATGCCCGCTCAACGATCGACCGCTTGCTGCAATGGCGGGCAGTTCCGGTCATCAACGAAAACGATACGGTCGCGACCAACGAAATCCGCTACGGCGACAACGATCGGCTTGCTGCGCGCGTCGCCACCATGATGAGCGCCGATCTTCTCGTGCTGCTCTCCGACGTCGACGGGCTCTACGACGCTCCGCCAGGCACCCGCGCCAGCGCCCGGCATGTGCCGCGGGTCGAACGGATCACGCCGGAAATCGAGGCCATGGCCGGCGCCGCAGGATCGGGATTATCGCGCGGCGGTATGCAGACCAAAATCGAAGCCGGAAAGATCGCGACCGCCGCAGGCATGCACATGGTCATCGCCTCGGGTCATCTCGATCATCCGCTGCGCGCGATTGAAGACGGCGCACGCTGCACCTGGTTTGTCACCGCCGGCAATCCGGTGACGGCGCGCAAAAAGTGGATTGCCGGCTCGCTCGAGCCGAAAGGGACGCTCACCATCGATGCCGGTGCGGTCGCGGCGCTGAGCCGCGGCAACAGCCTCTTGCCGGTCGGAGTGGTGCGGATCGAAGGCGGCTTCGCCCGCGGCGACGCCGTGATCATCCGCGGTCCGGACGGGATCGAGGTCGGGCGCGGGCTGTGCGCCTACGATGCCGAGGACGCACAAAAGATCCGCGGCCGATCCTCCAGCGAAATCGACGCGATCCTCGGCTTTTCCGGCCGAACCGAGATGGTCCATCGCGACGACTTGGTGGTCGGCCGGGATTGAATGCTGAGCGCCGGTGCGATGAGAAGTCCGACACTCGCGCGAGTTCCGTAACACACGACTTCAGGTGCCGACACCGCAACATGCCGCCCGAAAAGATGAACCCCGGCCGCTAATGCGACCGGGGCTCGACGCCGGGTGATTGAGGGTGAGGGGCTGGGGGGCTTCGCCCGGCGCCTACCCGTCAACGATGTTGCCGTAGGGTTGTTCCGCGCTCGCTAACTATTTTTTTTGCCCCCGCGGACGCCCGTGTCGCGGCTCTTTGACGGTTCCGGCTGCGGGCCCGGCGGCTGCGGGTCACTGCGGTTGCATCGCCGCCGAGATCAATACGGCGGCCGCCTGGCAGCACGACAAACCGGGAAAACACCCACAAATGCCTATTATTTTTGCCATTCGCCGCGACGGCCCGGCCTTCGATCACGAAAGTGGTTCCGACCGGAAAGCGCTTCGGTAAACGGCTAAGCTTGTGACGTCCCGATAAAGGCATAGGTCCCCTCTCCTTAATTGAGTCCTTATTGAGAACTGCACGCGGCAACTCCCCTTATTCCGTCGAGGTTCCGTAAATTCGGTGACGGTCTCACGAATGTTGTGGATTGCTGTGCGTATCTCGAATGGCGGGCCGCCTCGCTCGGCTTGGCCGGACATGTTACAAACGCGGCGAATGCAAGACGGATCAAGGCCATGAATGCTCCGCTGACGGCGCTGGACGGCACCAGCGGCCGGTCGTCCGCCGGGGGCGCCCCGCTAGCGGCGAAAATGCGGCAGCTCGGCCGTGATGTCCGGACCGCTGCCCGGACACTGGCGCTTGCGCCTGCGGCGCAAAAGAACCGGGCGCTGGCCGCCATGGCCAAGGCCATCCGCGCCGCCTCCCCGGCCATCTTGGCGGCCAATGCCCAGGATCGGGATGAGGCCAAGGCCGCCTGCGCGACGTCTGCTTTTCTCGACCGGTTGACGCTCGACGGCGGTCGGCTCGCGGCCATGGCGGAGGGGATCGAGGTCATCCGCAAGCTCAAAGACCCGGTCGGAGCGGTGATGGCGTCGTGGCGCCGCCCGAACGGTATGCGAATCGAGCGCGTCCGGGTTCCCCTTGGCGTCGTTGGCGTCATTTATGAGAGTCGGCCCAATGTGACCGCGGATGCCGGCGCGCTATGCCTCAAAGCGGGCAATGCCGCGATCCTGCGTGGCGGTTCCGAGAGCTTCCGTTCCTGCCGCGCCATTCATGCCGCCATGGTCGCAGGCGTGATCGACGCCGGGCTGCCAGAGTCCTCGATCGCCCTGGTTCCGACCCGCGAACGCGAAGCCGTGGGCATGATGCTCACCGGGCTCGATGGCGCCATCGACGTGATTGTGCCGCGCGGCGGCAAAGATCTGGTCGAGCGCGTGCAGACCGAGGCGCGCGTGCCGGTCTTCGCTCACCTTGAAGGCGTTTGCCATGTCTATGTCGACGGCAAGGCCAAGCTTGCGATGGCCAAGTCGATCGTGCTCAACGCCAAAATGCGCCGTACCGGCGTGTGCGGCGCCGCTGAGACGCTGTTGATCGACCGCGCCGGCGCTGACAAGTTGCTCAAGCCGCTGATCACGATGTTGCTCGACGCCGATTGCGAGATCCGCGGCGATGCCGCGGTGTTGGCGGTGGACAGCCGCGTCAAGCCGGCGACCGAAGAAGACTGGAGCACCGAATATCTGGACGCCATTCTCACTGCCGGCATTGTCGACGGCGTCGATGCCGCGATCGCGCATATCGAACGCTACGGCTCGCATCATACCGATGCGATCGTGACCGAAGACCGCAAGGCGGCGGAAAAATTCTTGCGCGAAGTCGACTCGGC
>JBPYFG010000380.1:0-2195 GCA_051986365.1 Xanthobacteraceae bacterium | reverse complement strand
AGGTCCCTTCCCTCCCCCAGCGTTACCCGGCATCACCGGTACTAGTGAACCCCTCCGCATCCCCAAAGCGCCCGGCCTGTCCCTCGCGGGCGTCCGGTTGATCATCCCTGATCACGCATTGGGGCTTCCCGTGTTGCGTGCGCTTTCCTTGTGGACATGCCGCCGCCACTACCCCGGTGCAGCTGATGGGCGTACTCGTCGCTGAAAATCACCCACCCGTGTCAGCCTTCCCCGATTCCACTGTCGGGTCGCCTGCACATCGTCCTTTTCGAGGTTTGCTCGGCGTTCACTCACGTTGCGGCCTGCACACTCGCGCAGTCACCGTATTTCGTGACCGCTATTCGAAGGCTTCAGCCATTTCGTTACCTCCATGACTGCTCCGATTGCTTCCGGCTGGAGCGAATCGCCGGGTGGGGCTTGCACCCACTTATCTGAGGGCATCGAAGTCAAGCGGAAATTTTCAGCATCGCGGAAGTTGTGACGGTGTCGAAATACCACGGCGTGATAATTATCGCGGGTAACGGGCTCGTCGCGATTGCCACAAGGCAAACAGCGGCAAGTGCGCCGGGCGGCCTCGGTTCTGTCATGCGGCAAAGACCGCATCAACTTATCTCCGGTTCGGTCGTCGGGACCGTGACCATAATCCCGCATTCAGCGGGCCGAGAGGCCGGACGGTGGGACCAGTCTGGAAAAGCGGCAATGAGCCAAGTGGGTGCACGGTCACACACCGACCCAGGGCGCAGGCGCTCCGAGGCGCCCGCGTTTTGGGCGATCCCTTATGATGCGGCGTTCATAACAGCGCCCTCCGGGATCAATCCGGTTTCGAGATAGCGCCAGAGCGCGACCATCAGTTTGCGCGCCAGTGCCACAACAGCGATGCGTCGGATGCGTCCCTTGGCCTCGCCGACGCGCTGGGCGAACCACTTGCTCAAAGCGCTGTTCGGTTGGTGGCGGATCCACAGCCAGGCGATCTCGATAGCAAGCCGGCGCGCGCGGGGATTGCCGGCCTTGCTGATGCCCTGATCAACGCGCATCGAGCCACTGTTGTAGGGGCTCGGCGGCAGGCCAAAATAGCTGGCCAGTTCGCGGCGATTGTTGAAGTGACGATAGAATACTTCACGACACAGTGGGACGCCGCTGATCTGTCCAATGCCTTTCAGGCGCACCAATGCCGCAGCTTGGGCACCACCGCGCTCTGCTGTACCTCCTTCTTCCGCGGCGCTCTGCGGCGTCGCTACGGCTTTGATCGCGCTTGCCTGCGCGCGTTCGATGTCTTTGATCTGGCGTTCAGCCAGGATTAGTCGCTCGTGCTCGCGGGCCAGCGCTTGTTTGGTGTGTGCCGGCAATGGTTCGCCGGTGCCCGTCATCAAACCGTCGAGGCGCTGCACGAAATCGCGCCGGTGTGGATTGACGCCGCGGATTCCCAAGGCCATCAAGATCCCGCCGATGCGGTTGGTGTGGGCTGTTTTCTCCTTCACCAGCACGGCCCGCTCGCGGTGCTGGCGTTTGGCGTCCTCTTCTGCCGGGGTCGGCACCTGAATTACCCGGCAGATGCGCGTTTCGCCGCGCTCCAACGTCAGCAGCATGCGAATCAGAAGCTCGAGATCAATGCGGTCGGTCTTACGCCGTCGCGAACGCCGTTCCACCGGAATGCTTGCGGCATCGACGACACGGTTCTCGATGCCGGCCGCCGTCAGCCGGCGGTGCAACCAAAACCCGTCGTACCCGGCTTCGTAAATCGATACCACACGGACCGGCTTACCGAGTTTCTCCAACCGGAGTCTGGCAACCGTGATCCGTTTCAGGGCGGCGTCAACGTCGCCCCCGTCAACTTTGTAACGACTGATGGTCTTGCCGAGCTGCGGCGAATACAAGCCGATCAGCCAGGTCGCTTTGCTCAGTTCAAACCCGACAAAAAGCGTGGCAATCTCGTCTTGGGCGGCAGGCGCCAGCGCTGAGGTCGACATCCCGGTCTCCGTTAAGTTCATGTTTGGCAAAGCGGAACCTTAACGGAACCGCGCCTGTCGCCCCATAGGATCTGGAAAAGCGCCGCCTTGTCACGGCGCACATGGACCGGCAGACCTTGCGCGACTGGGTTCATCGCTACAACGAGGCAGGGATTGCCGGGCTCAGCAACCGACCGGCGCCGGGGCGCTCTCCAAAGTTGACGGAGGGCCAAATGGCGGCGCTGAAGG
>JBPYFG010000379.1:0-6078 GCA_051986365.1 Xanthobacteraceae bacterium | reverse complement strand
TGAACACTTCGCCGTAACCGCCGAGCGCGGCGACGCCTTCCTGGATGCGCGCGCCGCCGGCATCGAACAGGCCGACGATCGGGGCGCGGGCGCGCATCGCCATGTCCTGGATCTTGATGATCTTCTGGGCGTGGGTTTCGGACAGCGAGCCGCCGAACACCGTGAAATCCTTGGCGAAGGCAAAGACGGTGCGGCCGTTGACGGTGCCGAAGCCGGTGACCACGCCGTCGCCGGCGATCTTTGACTTCTCCATGCCGAAGTCGCTGGACCGGTGCTCGACGAACATGTCGAGCTCCTCGAACGAGTCGCGGTCCATCAGCAATTCCATGCGCTCGCGCGCAGTGAGTTTCCCACGTTTATGCTGCGCCTCGATGCGCTTGTCGCCGCCGCCGCGGCGGGCGCCGGCGCGGCGCGCTTCAAGCTTTTCGACGATGTCCTTCATGGTCCGTCAAAGCTGCAGCAGATGATCAGAATGCTCACGGTCGGCGCGTTTGGGAATGACATGGCCCCGCCCGGAATTGCGGTGCTGGCGGCCGCTTCGAGCGCAGCATCGGACACCTCGCAGCGGAAAATGTCGCCCTCGTCCGCCTGACCGTCGCCTTGCGCAAAAACTACAGCCCCATCGTTCATGTCCTAAATCCATTTTTTGGTGCAAGTCATTGTGCAGACATCATAGCCGAGCCTTGGCGAGTGGGAAACTTGGCTGGGGGCGCAGTGACCGCTCGTCCCCGCGAAAGCGGGGACCCAGTGAAGCTATCTGGATTCCCGCTTGCGCGGGAATAAGCGGACGGCGGCCGCTTGAGCCCGCTGTTCGTCATGGCCGGACTTGTTCCGGCCATCCACGACTTTACCCACCCAAGACGTGGATGCCCGCGACAAGCACGGGCATGACGATGCCGTGCATTTGGCGACCTTAACCCTCACCGGCCGGCTGTCTGATCGCCGCGGCGGTTCAAGCCGACGCGCTTGGCCGAGCGTGCCGCCGGAGATGCGTTCCGAGCGCGATGAACAAGAGCGAAGCGACGACGGCGATCAAGGTGAGCACAGCCGTTTGCAAAATGCCGCCGAACGCAAGGCCGATCATGCCCGGGATCGAACCCGTCACGGCGATGCCACGTCCGATCAGCGCGGTGACCGCAAGGTCGACGGCGAGCCATGGGACGATGGCGAGGAAGAAGATCGCGAAAATGCGGAGCGCCCAGCCTTTGGTGTCCTCCAGCGCCGCTGCTGGCCCCGCGCCCGGCGCTTCCACCGCAATCGCCGGCGGCAGGATCGACAGCCGCACCATCAGCGCGACCGCCACGGCAAGCGCGGCAACAAACCAAGCCGAGCTGGCGGCGAGCGTGACATTGAGAGCCTGCAATGCGCCAAGAAAGTCGAGCGGAAACCCGGCAAGGACTTCAAATGCGAGCAGCCAGGCAAAGAAGCGGCGAAACGCCGGTTCGCCGAGCGGCACCGCATAGGTTTTGGTGATCTCGTCGAGAATGATGAAACGATGGATCGCGATCAAAACCGGCGCCAGCAGGAACGCGCGCAAGGCCGACTCGACGAGCGTTATCGCCGTGCCGAACAGCTGCTGCTCCTCCAAGCGGGCTGGAATGAATTCGTCGAGCACGGAGATGGCCAGCACGATAAGAAAGGCATTGATCACGAGCGGACGCAGCGCCGGCAGCATGCGCCACCATTCGCGGTACGCCGCGACGAGCGTGACCCAGATCGGCAATTTGTGCTGATACGCGCTCGTCATTGGACCCCCCGATAGCAAAGTGTTGATCGCAAAGTGCTGCGACGATGCTTCCTTCTCACGGCGAAGATTTCGCCACGTCCTTTACGGCCGCGACGATGCCGGCGTAACCGGTGCAGCGGCACAGATGGCCGCTGAGCACATCGCGGATTTCGGCTTCGGAGGCGCGCGGGTTGCGGGACAGGTAATCGGTAAACGACATCAGAATGCCGGGCGTGCAGAAGCCGCATTGCAAGGCGTGATTGTCGCGAAACGCCTGCTGCAGCGGATTGAGCCTGCCGTCGGCGGCGGCGAGCGACTCCACAGTCTTGACCTCGCGGCCTTCGGCCTGGACCGCAAGCGTCAGACACGAGCGCGTCGCGACGCCGTCGATCAGCACCGTGCAGGCGCCGCAGACGCCGTGCTCGCAGCCGACATGGGTGCCGGTCGCGCCGAGCGCGTGACGGAGAAAATCGCACAGCAAGGTGCGCGGCTCGGCTTCGGCCGCAACTTTTCGGCCGTTGAGGGTCAAGGCCACGCGTATGCGCTCGTTCCTCTTCACGCGGCGCATCACACTTTCCCTCCTTTGGCCTCCGCGATCGCAAGCGGCGCCAGATTGCGCAGGAGGTCGCGCCGCATCGCCGCCGATGCATGCAAGTCCTCATAGCCTTCGAGCTCGTCCGCCCATGCCGAAATGGCGTCAGCGGAATCTTTGGCAGCAATCTGTCGCAGCATCGGCTTGCCCGCCATGCCGCCGACGCCGAGCCGCACGGCGTTTTTATTCTCCGCAACCGCCGCGACGGCAATGACAGCGAAGTCGCCGTGCCGGCGCGCCACTTCACGAAAGCCGACGCCTCCATTCGCGACCGGAAAGCGCACCGCCGCGATCAATTCGTCGCCCGCGCGCGCCGTGGTCAGCATGTCTTTCTGGAAGTCCTTTGCCGCGACCACGCGCTCGCCGCGCTGCGATTTGAGAACGATCTCGCCGCCGAGCAGCGCCAGCGTCAGCGGCAGTTCCGAACTGGGATCGGCATGGGCGATCGAGCCGCACACCGTGCCCTTGTTGCGGGTCTGAAAATGCCCGACATGCGGCAGCGCGGCGGCGACGAGCGGGAGTTTTTGTTCAAGCTGCGGCCAGGCCAGCAATTTGTTCTGGGTCACCGCAGCGCCGATCTCGATTGCGGCGCCGATATCGCGGATCACATCGAGCGCGGCTATGCGCGAAATGTCGATCAGCGCCTCGGCCTCGACGATGCGCAGGTTGAGCATCGGCACCAGCGATTGCCCGCCGGCGAGAATGCGGGCGCCGTCGCCATAGTCGGCGAGCAGCGCGATCGCCTCCTCGATCGTGTCGGGACGCAGATAATCGAACGGGCGCGGCTTCATGCGCGCGCCTTGCCGAGCAAAGCATGGATGCGCCGCGGCGTCGCTGGCAGTTCGACCTCCGTCACACTGAGCGCATCGGCAATCGCATTGGCGATGCAGGCCGGCGTCGACATGCAATTGCCCTCGGCGAGACCTTTCGCGCCCAATGGCGTGAGCGGCGACGGCGAGTGATGGTGCAGGATCTCGACGTCCGGGATTTCGCCCACCGTCGGCACCAGATAATCGGCAAAGGTGCCGTTGAGAAACGCGCCCTCCTCGTTATAGGTGAATTCCTCGTAGAGCGCAGCGGCCACGCCTTGCGCAAAGGCGCCGCGGATCTGGCCCTCGGCAATCATCGGATTCATGATGCGCCCGGCATCGTGCATCGACACGTAGCGGTCGACGCGCACGTGATAGGTCACCGGATCGATCTCGACGCCGCACATGTCGAAAATGAATCCATAGGTCAGCGAGGTGTTGATGCGGTCGTCGCTCGACGGCGGCTCAAGCTCGGGCGGCGTCCACACCGCGGTCTCGCTTAAAGCGGGCGCGATCGTTTCCGGCAGCATCACCGGCGACCAGTGCGAGGTGCCGGCGACGCGCCCGAAGGGCAGCGCATTATCGGGATTGGACCGGCTGCGGATTTTGCCGCCGGCGAGTTCGACATCGTCCGGCAGCACGTTGAGCTGCTTCGCGGCGATGCTTTTGAGCTTGTCGCGCATCGCCACCGCCGCCATATGCGCGGCGACCGCCGTGCCGGAGGCAAACCGGCTCGAATAGGTGCCGGCGGCGATCGACCATTGGTCTTTCGCGGTATCCAATTCGAGCACGACTTCGACCTCGTCGGGCGACAGACCAAGCTCCTGCGCGACGATCTGCGCCAGCACTGTTTCGTGACTTTGTCCTTGCACGGTGACGTCGGCGGTGACCGTGACCGCGCCAAGCGGATCGATGGTGACGCGCGTCATCGATACCGCACCGTTTTTCGGGCCGGCTTTCTCGCGCGCCTGCGCGGTCATCAGCGTCGATAGATAGCCCATATTCGACATCGCCGGCTCGACCACGGCGGCAAAGCCGATGCCGTAATTGCGGCCTTGCGCGCGCGCCGCCTCGCGCCGTTTTTTCAGATCGGCGAGGCGACCCTCGCCGGTGGCGATCTCGATGGCGCGGCGATAATCGCCGGAATCATAGAGCGCGCCCGCCGCCGTTCGGTACGGAAATTTTTGCGCCGGAATGAGATTGCGCCGGATCACCTCGAGCGGGTCGAGCTGCAATTCGACGGCGATGCGATGCATCAAGCGCTCGAGCGCCAGATAAAGCTGCGGGCCGCCGAAGCCGCGGATCAGGCTAGCCGGCATTTTGTTGGTCAGCACGGCGCGGTTTTTGACTTCGACATGCGCGATATCGTAGGCGCCGGTCACCGCGCCATGCATGCGATAGAGCGGACCCGGCATCGGCGCGCGCAAGAATGCGCCATAATCTTCGAGCTGATCGAGTTTAAGGCCGAGAACGCGTCCGTCTTTGTCGACCGCGGCCTCGATCTCGGTCACCCGGTTCGGCCCCGAGCTCGCCGCGACCAGATGCTCGATGCGGTCCTCGGTCCATTTCACCGGCCGGCCGGTGATGCGGGCGGCGAGCGCGATCAGCACGATATAGGGAAAGATCGAAAGCTTGATGCCGAAACTGCCGCCGGAGTCGGGCGGGATGCGCAGGCGCAATTTCGGCCCCGGCACGCGCAGCGCGCGCGCCATGACCGGGTGCATCGAGAACGGGCCCTGGAAATTCGCCAGCACGTCGTAGCTGTTCTCGGCGGCATTGTGCTGGGCGACGACGACATAACATTCGATTGGCGTGAACGAGAGTCTCGGGAACGGCACGGTCATGGCGATGCGGCGATCCGCCCGCGCGAAAGCCCCATCCGGATCGCCGTAACGGAATTCGCGCACCGAGATTTCGTTGGTGCCGGCTTGCGGATGCAGAAGCGGCGCCGCGCTCTTGCAGGCTTGCATCGGATCGAGCACGGCGTCGCGCGGCTGATAGTCGATCGTCACAAGTTCGGCGGCGTCTTCGGCGATATAGCGGCTTTCTGCCACGACGACTGCGACCGGCTCGCCGACATAGCGCACGCGTTCGACCGCGAGCGTCCATTGCTGCACCGGCGCTTTCACGGCCGCCAAGAACGGATCCGATAATTTGCGGACATCCCCGCCGGTGATGACGGCCCAGACGCCGTCATGCGCGAGCGCTTGGCCGGCATCGATGCGAACAACGTCGGCATGCGCGTGCGGCGAGCGGATGACGTGGGCATGCAACGTGCCGACCGGGACCGGAAGATCGTCGGCATAGCGGCCGCGTCCCGACAGCAGCGCCGGATCTTCCTTACGCCGCACCGGCTTGCCGAGCTGATCGGTCATGCACCTTCTCCCGGCGTTTTGTCTACCGCTCCGGGCGCAGGTTGTCAGCCTGTCGATGGGTCCACTACCATTGCGGCATGGACCAAACAGCGCACGCCCAGGGTGTCAACGGCTCCGGCATCGGCCAGCCGGTGCGCCGCCGCGAGGATTTGCGGCTGGTTCGCGGCGGCGGCCGTTATACCGCCGATGAAAACCTGCCCGGCCAAGTCTATGCCGTGATGGTGCGATCGCCGCATGCGCATGCCCGCATTCGCGGCATCGGCAAAGACAAGGCCTTGGCAGTGCCTGGCGTGCTGGCCGTGCTCACCGGCGCCGATTGCCTTGCCGACGGATTAAAACCCATTCCGCACAAACCTTGGTCGCCGCACCCGGCTGAGACGCCGCTCCGCAACAGCGGCGGCGCGCCGCCGTTCGAAGCGCCGCATCATCCCCTGCCCGCCGACAAGGCGCGCTTTGTCGGCGAGGCGGTCGCCATGGTCGTCGCCGAAACGCTTGCCGCGGCGAAAGACGGCGCCGAACGCCTCGATATCGATTACGAGGTCCTGCCCGCCGTGGTGGAGACGCAAGCCGCGGCGC